>NZ_JBEXSZ010000048.1:0-50873 GCF_040613865.1 Streptomyces sp. NPDC006197
CGCCGCCGGTGCCCAGCGGCTCCTCCTCGGTGACGTACTCCAGGCTGAGGCCGAGGGAGGAGCCGTCGCCGAAGTACGGCTCGAAGACCTCGGCCGCCGGGCCAGGCGCCGGGTGCGCCGCCGCCGGGGGTGGCGGCGCCCGGCCAGGCACCGGGCCGGGCCGCGGCGGGCTGCTCCTGCACGGGCGCGGGGGCCGGCTGCTGGACGGGGGCGGGCGCGGGGGCCGGCGGGGGCGGGGCCATCGGGGTGTGGGCCTCGGGGCCGGGCACGTACGCCATGGCGGGCGCCGGAGGCCCGGGCGTGAAGACGGGCGCGGGCGCGGCGGCCGCGCCGCGCTCCAGCCGGTCGAGCCGCGCCTGGAGGGAACGCTCGTCGTCGAAGGCGGCGGGCAGCAGCACGCGCGCGCAGATCAGCTCCAGCTGCAGCCGGGGCGAGGTGGCCCCGCGCATCTCGGTCAACCCGGCGTTGACAAGGTCGGCGGCCCGGCTCAACTCGGCGGCCCCGAACACCGAGGCCTGCGCCTGCATGCGCTCGATGACGTCGGCGGGGGCGTCGATGAGCCCCTTCTCGGCGGCGTCGGGCACGGCGGCGAGGATCACGAGATCCCGCAGCCGCTCCAGCAGATCGGCGACGAACCGGCGGGGGTCGTTCCCGCCTTCGACGACCCGGTCGACGACCTCGAAGGCGGCGGCGCCGTCCCCGGCCGCGAAGGCCTCGACGACGGAGTCGAGCAGCGACCCGTCGGTGTACCCGAGAAGAGAGGTCGCCATGGCATACGTCACACCGTCATCGGCGGCACCGGCGAGCAGCTGGTCCATCACCGACATCGAGTCACGCACGGACCCGGCGCCGGCGCGGACGACCAGCGGCAGCACCCCGTCCTCGACGGGAATGCCCTCGCGCCCGCACACCTCGCCGAGGTAGTCCCGGAGCGTCCCCGGCGGCACGAGCCGGAAGGGGTAGTGATGGGTCCGGGACCGGATGGTCCCGATGACCTTCTCGGGCTCGGTGGTGGCGAAGATGAACTTGAGATGCTCCGGCGGCTCCTCGACCACCTTCAGGAGGGCGTTGAAGCCCGCCGAGGTGACCATGTGGGCCTCGTCGATGATGTAGATCTTGTACCGGCTGGAGGCGGGCCCGAAGAAGGCCTTCTCCCGCAGGTCACGGGCGTCGTCCACACCACCGTGGGAAGCGGCGTCGATCTCGATGACGTCGATGGACCCCGGCCCGTTCCGCGCGAGGTCCCGACAGGACTGGCACTCGCCGCACGGGGTGGGCGTGGGCCCCTGCTCGCAGTTCAGACACCGCGCGAGAATGCGCGCACTGGTCGTCTTGCCACATCCGCGGGGCCCGCTGAACAGGTACGCGTGATTGACCCGGTTGTTCCGCAGGGCCTGCTGCAACGGGTCGGTGACATGCTCCTGCCCGATGACCTCGGCGAAGGACTCGGGGCGATAGCGGCGGTACAGCGCGAGAGACGACACGTATACGAGGTTATAGGCGCCCACCGACAACCCGGGAAAACGGGAACGGAGCGGGACGGGGCCCCGGGAACGCAAGCGCCCCCCACGCACCTGCCAGAGCCGACCTACCCTTGCTGCCTTCCGGCCCTGGGGGAGTTCAGTCAGATAGCACCGCGTGAGGGGCTCCGCCCAGCGTACCCGATCCGAACCCCCATCCGTTCCCCCTCCCCTCCCCCTCCCCGACCTGCACCCCTCACCCACCCCCACGCCGAGATCACGTGCGCGAGCACCCCTCCCGGTCATGTAATGTTCTCCCCGGAGGATTCGCCTAGAGGCCTAGGGCGCACGCTTGGAAAGCGTGTTGGGGGCAACCCCTCACGAGTTCGAATCTCGTATCCTCCGCCAGTGCCTCACCGGGCACGTTGTCGAAGGGCCCCACCGTTCGCGGTGGGGCCCTTCGACGTGTGTTGTCCGTTCCCTTGCTCTGCTCTCCCAGGATGCGGACCTCCTCGGGGGTCATGTCGGCGCGGGCGATCTCCTCCGCCTGGTTCCGCATGCCGACGAGCTCCCGCGCGATCTCCTCGCCGACGGCGAGGGCCCTTCACGCAGGCACACCGGTGATCACCCCCACGGGGGCAGGTCGACCGCCGGGCGCCCATGCGACACGTCCACCCCCCCCGGAGGGCTGAACGGACCTCCCGACAGGGGTCGTTCACCGGATCGGGGGGTGATCGGAGGAAGGGACGTTCCTGCTCGATCCTGTCTGTAGTGATGCAGATACTTTCTGTGATGACCAGTCGATGACCAGTCGGCACGATCAAGCAGGGGACATCCATGAGGAAGTTGGCGGCAGTGATGGGGGCTGTGGGGTTGTTCGTCGGAGGGGCGGGGGTGGCAGCGGCTGACTCGTGGCACGGCGTAGCGCTCTTCAAGACGACCGGAGCACGCTTCGTGGGAGGAAAGTACAAGTGGGAGCCGGCTGAGGTACACCAGGGTGCGTTCCACATCAAGGGCACGCTGCGTGACGCCGGCCTGAATGACAACCACAACGTGTATTTGCAGGTAAAGGTGCACGGCTACGGGTGGAATCGCTTTGACGGCGTGCAGAAGAAGGACGTCTGGATCGACAAGTTCGTCCATGACGGCGCCAGCCGGTACACGAACACGGCGGAGGTACGCGTGTGCCAGAACCGCGGCTCCCTGCACCCTGACAACTGCTCTCCGACGAGGTCCTTCAAGCGCCCGTAGGGCAGTCGACCTTCGCGGGGGCCGCCCACCGGCGGCTCCCGCTCCCAAAGGAGTGCGCACCACGATGGACGTCATCCTCCGCGCCGAGGGCGTGGATCTCTTCTACGGCACCCAGCAGGCTGTCACTGGTGCCGATTTCACGCTCAAGCGCGGCGAAGTGGCCGCCATCATGGGCAGCAGCGGATCGGGGAAGTCGTCCCTGCTGTACTGCCTCGCCGGGGTTCTTCCGCCTTCCAAGGGCACGGTGACCTTCGATGGAGAACAGCTCTCGTCCCTTCCCGACGGGGAGCTCAGTGCGCTGCGCCGTACACGTCTGGGCTTCGTCTTCCAGTACGGGGAACTGCTGCCGGAGCTGACCGTCGAGGAGAACGCGGCGCTTCCCCTCCGGCTTGCCGGGATCAGCAAGACCCATGCCCACGCCATGGCCGGCCAAGTGCTGGGGCGGCTCGGATTGGGCGATCTGCTGCGGCGCAGGACCTCGAAGCTGTCGGGTGGCCAGAGTCAGCGCGTTGCTGTTGCGCGGGCTCTGGTCCACCGGCCGGACGTGGTGTTCGCGGACGAACCCACCGGAGCGCTCGACAGCGCCAACGCGGCTGCCGTGCTCGATGAATTCCTTCAGCTGGCGAGAAGGCAGAAGACCGCCGTCGTCATCGTCACGCACGACGCCGACGTCGCCGCGAAGGCCGACACCCAGTACACGATGTCGGACGGTGTGCTGGCCCAACGGGTGAGTGTGTGAACGCGTTTGTCCTCGGTATGCGTCTGCTGTGGGGAAGTGGGCGCAGGGCTCGGGTCCGCTTCCTCCTGATGGCGTTCGGATCCGCACTCGGGGTTGCCTGCCTGGCCGCCGCACTCACCATTCCGACGATCATCGCCGCCAACGACGCCCGGGTGACGAGTCGCGCCATTTCCTCGGGTGCGAACGAGAATGCCGTCTACCAGGAGTTTCTGGACCCCTACGGCTCGCAACCACTGCGGCGTGTCTTCATCGGTCATAGAGGTGTCGGCCCCTTGCCGGTTCCTCCGGGAATCAAGGCACTCCCCCGTGCGGGCGAAGCGATCGTTTCGCCGAAGCTGGGCGAGATCCTGGCAGACAATCCCCGCGCCGCAGGGCTTGTGCCCGGTCGCGTGACCGGCACCATTTCCCCGGAGGGATTGGGCGGGCCGGACGAGCTGTACGCCTATATCGGCACTGATGCCGATGAACTGAGCGGGGCGGCACCACTCGGCCACTTCGGCGCCACGTACACGCGGCATCAGGTCATCGACCCCTCCACCCTGGACATCCTGCGTTTCACTCTCGGCTGCATCGTGTTGCTCCCGCTCGTCATCTTCCTCTCCGTCTGTGCCCGGCTCTCCGGGGAGTCACGTGCGCGTCGGCTCGCCGCACTCCGGCTCGTCGGCCTCAGCGTGCGGGACACCCTGCGGGTCAATGCCGGAGAAAGCGTGGTCGCCGCCTTCGTCGGGGCTGTGGTCGGGCTCGTCGGCTATCTCGGGATCAATGAAGTCATGGCGTGGGTCGGGTTGCCCGGCCTGCGCTGGTACCCAGCCGATGGGCGGCCGGACGGGACGACCATCGCCGTGTGCCTGCTGGGGTGCCCGGCCCTCGCCTGGGTCGTGGGGCAGTTCAGTGCGCGGCGAGCGGCTCAGTCGCCCATCAGCGTGCGCCGGACCGGCGAGCGTAAGCCCCCGAAGAAATACGGGACGCTGCTGCTGCTCCCCGGGCTCGGAATCATCAGCGGATACTGCCTGCTCGACGCGCTGGGCCGGAATCCGTCAGGCGGATCGGCCGGCGCCGTGCTGGTTCCCGGCGCTGTGCTGATGACCGGGGCGGGGCTTGTGTTCGGTCTGGCGCCGATCACGGCATGGCTCTCGCGACGCCTGGCGGGAATGTCGCAATCGCTGCCACTGTCGCTGGCCATGCGACGCACGGAGGTCGATCCGGGGAGCGCCTTGCGAGTGGTCACCGGGCTCGTGCTGCTGGTGTTCGGCGCCTCGCTCACGCAGGGGGTGCTCATCGAGTTGGATCAGGTCAGTCGGCGGACGGCCCCGGTACAGGAGTACAGCCTCCCGGCGGCAGAGCTGAGTACGCGACAGCGGTCAGAGATGACCGCGTTGAGTGGAGTCCAGGCCCACGGACTGGCGGTCGAGTCATGGGTGGCAACGTTGGAAGAGGACCTACCCAGCGTCCAAGGCGTCATCGCTACGTGCGCTCAATTGGCTGCCTTCACCGAGACAACGCATGGATGCGTCGACGACAAGGTCCTGCGGATTGAGGATCCGAACTCCTTGTTTGACAAGAATGCCCGCGTCGGCCGCAACTTCCCGTTCCTGCTCAGCAATGGACAAAAACTGAATGTCTCCGTCCCCCGGGACACTGTGACCATTCAGGCCTACGACCCCTCAGAGTTTTCCGGGCCCAGTCTGCTCATTCCCCCCTCGCTGCTCCCCCAAGGCACCGAGCCCACGAACGCCCGCTTCGTCCTCGTCAGTCCTTCCGACCCCACCACCATCCGCTCCGTCCTCGACGGCATCGGAGCCATCGCCCCCACCGCCTCCGTCGAGCCCGTGGGGATCGTCATCGACTCGCTCGCTCAGTTGACCGTCATCCGGAGTCTGCTGGTCGTCGGGATGGTGCTCGGGCTGGTGATCGGGGTTGCCGCGTTCGTCGTGTCCGTGGCCGATCGGGCCATGGAGCGGCGGGGGCAGGTCACCGCGCTTGTCTTGTTGGGGGCTCGGGCGGGGACCTTGCGGGTGGTGCAGGTGGTGCAGGTGGTGTTGCCGTTGGTGGTGGGGTTGGGGGCCGCCATCGTCACCGGGTGGCTCGCCGAGTCCAGTTACCTGATCACCGGAGGTGGTGACGTGCACTGGGACTGGGACGGGTTGCCCTTGTTGTTCGCCTGTGCGCTGGGGGTCGTGCTCGCCGCCGCGGTCGCCTCCGTTCCCATGGTGCGGCGGCACATCGATCCCGAGCACATTCGGCGCGACTAGTTTTCGAGGCGTCGGCGGTGTTCTCCTCCGTCGAGAAGAAGTACGGGCCGGGCCACGGGCGCGCGAACGCGCTCGTGGCCCATGTCCGTGCCGGCGGGCGGTAGTTCATGCCGCCAGGGCGTGGCTCTTCGTGCGGGCTTCCACCCGGGTCCGCAGGGCCAGGGTGGTCGCCGCCGTGGCCGTTCCCGCCGCCAGTGCCGTCCACCACAGCGTCGCCGGGCTCAGGGTCGTGTAGGTCGTCACTCCCAGGGTGAGGGCCCCGAAGCGGGCCACTCCCCAGGTCCAGCTGAAAGCGCCCTGGTAGCGGCCGCGGGCGTGCGCCGGGGCCAGGTTGGCGAAGATGCCGGCCGCGATGCCCGCGACGACGACCTCGCCGAGCGACCAGACCACGACCGACACCGTGTAGCCGGCGATGCTGTCCGCCAGGCCGGTCAGCGCGACGCCCGCCGCTATCAGCGCGCTGCCCGCGCTCTGCACCGCGAGCTGCGGCAGTCGGGACAGCCAGGCCGTCGCGAAGGGCTGCAGCGCAACGACCAGGATCGCGTTGACGGCCGCCATCGCCCCGTACACCGCCGGCGAGAGGCCGCTGTCGCGGACGGCGAGCGGGAGCGCGACCTCGGTCAGCGAGTACACGAAGAGCTGGACGCCGAAGAGGGGGAGGAGGAGCAGAGCCAGGCGGTCCCGGAGGACCACTCCGTAGCCGATGCCGTCCTTCGTCCGCTCGGGCGTTGCCGAGCGCTGCGGCTCCCGCAGGCGGATCGCCACCACCGCCGCGTACACCAGCATCGAGCCCGCGTCGATCGCGAACAGGAGCCAGTAGCCCTGGGCTGCCAGGTAGCCGCCCAGGACGCCCGCCACGGCGGTGCCGATGTTCACGCCCCAGCCGAAGAGCGCGTACGCGCGCTGCCGCCGTTCGCTGTCCACGGCGTCGGCCAGCAGGGCGTACGCCGCCGGGGAGACCGTGCTGCCGGCCGCGCTGATCAGCAGTGCCGCCGCCGCCATCGTCCACACCCCCGGCGCCAGGAAGAGGGCTCCCTGCGCCGCCGCCGCGCCGATCAGGCCGATCAGCATCGTGGGGCGGCGGCCGATGCGGTCGGCGAGGATGCCGCCCACGGCGGGGCCGATCAGGTTGCCCGCTCCGAGTGCGCCGAGCACGTACGAGGTGTCCCCGCCGGTCACTCCCCGCGAGGCGAGGAAGAAGACCAGGAACGGCGTGACGAGGTAGCCGAGGCGGTTGACGATCGTTCCCGCGAAGATCGTCCAAACCTCGGACGGGAGACCCCTGAAGGGGGAAGGGGAGGAGGAGGGCGACGGGGCTGAGGTGGTGCTGGGCGTTCGAGGCATGGGAGGAGCGTGCTTCCTGGCCCCCTCCACCCTCCAATCATTAAGCTCAGAACGAATCCATTCGCTACCCCCAGGACGTGGAACGCATGGAAGCCGGGCTCAGTTTCTCCGCCGCCGATCTCGCCCAGACCCGTTTCGCCGTCTCCCCCATGTGGGAGGTCGTCACCAGCTACCGCATCGTCGCCCATCAGCCCGACTCCGCCCCGCACGGCCGCTGGGCCGCCCAGGTGCGGCCCCGGCTCGCCCGCGCCGGTCTCGACCGCGGCTGGCTCGCCGCGCTGATCCCCGGTGACGGATACCTCGCCGACTTCCTCAACCCCACCCCCGACGGGCCCTTCCCCACCCTCGACGTCGAGCTCGACGCCATTCGTCGCGCCCCCGCCGCGGACGTGCGGGACGACCTCGACACGCTGGAGAGGAAGGGAGTCGACCGGTCCCGGCTCCGGCTGCTGCGAGAGGACCCCGAGGCCGTCCTCCCCAAGGTCGCCGACGAGATCGAGACGTACTGGGAACTCGCCCTCGCCCCCTACTGGGCCCGCATCCAGAAGGTCCTGGAGGCCGACGTCTTCCATCGGGCGCGGCAGGTCGCCGAGCACGGTTCGGCGCGGGTGCTGGGCGAGCTCCACGAGACCGTACGGTGGGACGACGGCACCCTCCGGCTCGTACGGCGGCACTGCGCGCTCACCCGCGACCAGGCCGGCTCCGGGCTGCTGCTCATCCCCTCCGTCTTCGCCTGGCCCAGCGTCCTCACCCGGTCCGTCCATCCCGATCCGCCCCAACTCGCCTATCCGGCACGCGGTTTCGGGAGCGTCTGGGAGCCCCGTACCACCGACGCCACGGACGCCGTCGCCGCCGTCCTCGGCCGCTCCCGCACCCTGCTCCTCACCGAGCTCGACACCCCCGCCTCCACCACCCAGCTCGCCACCCACTGCGGCATGTCCGCCGCCGGCGTCTCCCAGCACCTCATCGCCCTCCGCAACGCCGGCCTCGTCACCGCCCACCGCAGCGGCCGCTCCGTCCTCTACGCCCGCACCGCCGTCGCCGATCAACTGCTGCACCCCTAGGACGTCCTTCTTCGCCCCTTGCCTTGGAGTGCACTCCAATCCCTAGAGTGCGCGCATGCGCTATCGGGTACTCGGCGGGACCGGGATCGACGTCAGCACCTACTGCCTCGGCACCATGATGTTCGGGGCCGTCGGCAATCCGGACCATCAGGAGTCCGTACGGATCATTCATGCCGCCCTCGACCAGGGCATCAACTTCGTGGACACGGCCGACATGTACTCGGCCGGCGAGTCCGAGGAGATCGTCGGCAAGGCGCTGCGCGACCCGCGGCGCCGGGAGGCGACCGTCCTCGCCACCAAGGTCTACTTTCCGGTGGGCGGTGAGGGGCCCAACAGGGGCGGCTCCTCCCGGCGTTGGATCACCCTCGCCGTCGAGAACAGCCTCAAGCGGCTCGGCACCGACTGGATCGATCTCTATCAAGTGCACCGGCCCGACCACCGGACCGACATCGAGGAGACCCTTGATGTCCTGGGTGACCTCGTCACTCAGGGGAAGATCCGGGCCTTCGGCTGCTCCACCTTCCCCGCCGAGGAGATCGTCGAGGCGCACGCCGTCGCCGAGCGGCGCGGGCTGCGCCGGTTCCGCTCCGAGCAGCCGCCGTACTCGCTGCTCGCGCGCGGCGTGGAGGCGAACGTGCTGCCCACCGCCCAGAAGTACGGGATGGGGGTGCTGACCTGGAGTCCGCTCGCGTCCGGATTCCTCACCGGGAAGTACCGGAAGGGCGCGCCCATCGACCTCACCAGCGGGCGGGCCGCGCTCACCCCGCACCGGTTCGACCCCTCGCTGCCGGTCAACGCCGCCAAGCTCGACGCCGTCGAGGAGTTCGTCGCCCTGGCCGACGAGATCGGGTGCTCCCTGCCCGAGCTGGCGATCGCGTTCGTCACCGCCCACCCGGCCGTGACGTCCGTGATCATCGGGCCCCGGACGATGGAGCAGTTGGAGGGGCTGCTGAAGGGTGCGCCGGTCGTCCTCACCGACGAGGTCCTCGACCGGATCGACGCGATCGTGCCGCCGGGGACCAACCTCTACCAGCCGGACGGCGCCTGGCGGCCGCCCGTCCTCACCGACTCCTCCCTGCGCCGGCGGCCGATCGGCGAGCGCGCCGCCGGGTGAGGGGCTGCGAGGGGGCGACAGCGCGTCGCCGGGTGGGCGGCTGAGTTCCCGCGCTACGGCGCCGCCGTGAACTGTTCCGTGCCCACCACCCGCAGTGGGGCCAGGCGCTCCCCCGCGTCCGTGCCCGGCGGCGGGGTGGAGAGGACGAGGCGCTGTTCGCCCTCCGGGGCGAGCAGCGCCTGGCAGTCCAGGTCGACCGCGGCGATCGCCGGCAGCGCGTACGCGGAGATCGACGCCGGTCACGTCGTGTTCTTCGAGAAGGAGGACGAGTTCGTGAAGACGGTGACGGAATTCCTGGGCTCGGCCGCCGCCTGAGTCCAGGATGGGTCCATGGGAGACACCAGGTTCATCGGCGCGGCGGAGCGGCGGGCCCGGCTCGGGGTGCGGCACCGGCTGGCGGGGAGCGCGCGGGCGGGGTCGGCGGCGGAGGTCGGGGACGCGCTCGTGGCGCTGCACGGGACGGATCCGGCGAGCGTGTTCCTCGCGGTGGCGGCGCGGCTGGCCGAGGGCGTCGATCCGGTGGGGGCGGTGGAGCGGGCGCTGTACGAGGACGGGGCGCTGGTCCGGATGCACGGCATGCGGCACACGGTCTTCGTCTTCCCTGCCTCTCTCGCCGCCGCCGTCCAGGCATCGACGACGCGGCCGGCGGCCGTCCGTGAACGCACCACGCTCCTCAAGCACTTGGCGGCCGGGAGCGACTTCGACGAGGACTGGCTCGCGGAGACCGAGCGGCTCGTCCTCGCGGAGCTGGCCGCTCGGGGCGAGGCGACCGGGACCGAACTGGGCGCGGCCGTACCGAGGTTGAGGTCGACGTTCGTGTACGGGCCGGGCACCCGTCAGGAAGGGGTGCAGTCCGTGGCGAGCCGGGTGCTGCGGGTGCTGGGCATGGAGGGCCGGATCGTACGGGGCCGGCCGCAGGGGACGTGGACGTCGAGCCGCTTCCGGTGGGCGGTCGCCGAGGCCCACCCCGTACCGGACCCGGCCGGGGCGCGGGCGGAGCTGCTGCGGCACTGGCTCGGGGCGTGCGGGCCGGCGACCGAGGCGGACCTGACGTGGTGGACGGGGTGGAAGGTCACGGACGTGCGCAAGGCGCTCGTGGAGGTGGGGGCGCTGCCGGTGACGGTGGACGGGGGGACGGGTTTCGTCCTGCCGGACGACCTCGGGGCCGTACCGGAGCCGGAGCCGTGGGCGGCGCTGCTGCCCGCGCTCGATCCGACGGCGATGGGCTGGCAGGGCCGCGACTGGTACCTGGACCCGGCCCATCGGGCGGCGCTGTACGACCGCAGCGGGAACATCGGGCCGACGGTGTGGTGGAACGGCCGGATCGTCGGCGGCTGGGCGCAGCGCCCGGACGGCGCCGTCGCCCACCGGCTCCTCACCGACGTGGGCGCGGACGCGGAGCGGGCGATCGGGGCGGAGGCGGAGCGGCTCGCGGAGTGGATGGGGGACGTGCGGGTGACGCCCCGCTTCCGGACCCCGCTGGAGCGGGAGCTCGGTGCCGGTTAGCGCTCCGGGCTGGGGCGGGCGGGTGATTTCTGTCGTTTTCCCGGTTTCCGCCCGCGCGGTGTCGAGAACGGCGGCCCGGCTCCGACTGTGCTGCGAGAGGCAGACCGGCCTTACGAGCGAGGAGGACGTCATGAAGTACCTGGTGATGGTGCAGGGGTCGCAGGCCGACTACGAGGCGATGACGGGCCGTGGCTCCGCGCAGAGCCCCGCCTGGGACAAGACGCAGCTCAAGGCGATGTTCGACCACATGAACGCGATCAACGAGGAGGTGTCCGCGAGCGGCGAGATGATCGACGCCCAGGGCCTCGCCGCCCCGTCGACGACCCGCTTCGTCACGGTGGACGCCGACGGGAAGCCGCTCGTCACCGACGGCCCGTACGCCGAGACCAAGGAGGTCCTCGCCGGCTACTGGGTCCTCGACTGCGCCTCCCTGGACCGCGTCACCGAGATCGCCGCCCAGGTGGCCCGCTGCCCGGTCCCGCCCGGCTCCCCGGACCACCCGGTCGTCATCCGCCCGATCGACGAGACGGGCCCGGTCCAGGACTGAGCTCAGTGCACCCCGTGGGCCCCGCCGGTCGGGTGGGGCCTGCCTCGGGGGATGAGGAAGGGGGCCGTCAGGGCTGCCGCCGTGGCCGTCAGGGCGCAGGCCGTGAAGGCGGTGGTGAAGCCGGTCGGGGTCGGGGGTGTGGTGCCGAGGGCGAGGGTGGAGGCGAGGGCCACGCCGATCGTGCCGCCGAGTTCGTGGAAGGTGTTGACGATGCCCGAGGCGAGGCCGGCCTCGTGTGAGGGGATCAGGCCGAGGGCTGTCGTGGTCGCCGTGACGAAGACCGCGCCCAGGCCGAGGGCCGCCGTCGCCAGGGACGGCAGGAGGGTCGTCCAGGGGTCGGCGGTCGGGGTGAGGAAGGCGAGGGGCAGGCAGCCCGCCGCCGCCAGGGTCATGCCGCCGGTGGTGCAGGCGCGCGGGCCGGCGGTCGTGACCAGGCGGGAGCCGAGGTGCGCGCCGATCGCCGTGGTGAGGGCGACCGGGAGGAAGAGGAGGCCGGTGCGGAAGGCGTCGAGGCCGTGGACGTGCTGGAGCCGCATCGAGCCCAGGAAGAAGAACGAGATCAGGAGCGCGGTCGCGACCAGCATGAGCAGGGAGCCGGCCACGACCGGGCGCCGGGTCAGCATCCGCAGGTCCATGAGGGGCGTGCGGGTCCTTCGTTCCACCGCCGCGAACCCCGCGTAGAGGGCGGTCGCGCCCAGGAGCGGCAGCAGGGTGGCCGGGGCGGTCCAGCCGGAGTCGCCCGCCCGGACGAGCCCGTAGACGAGGGTGCCGGTGGCGGAGGTGGCGAGGAGGGCGCCCGGGACGTCCAGGTGCCTCGCGCCCCCGGCCGGGGCGGCTTTCGGCAGCAGCCCGGGGAGTACGGCGAGCAGCGCCAGGCCCGTCGGGACGTTCACGTAGAAGATCCAGGGCCAGCCCGGGCCGGAGGTGAGGGCGCCGCCGAGGAGGACGCCGACGGCGGAGCCGGTGCCGCCGACGGCTGCCCATGCGCCGATCGCCCTGGCCCGTTCGGGGCCGTGGAACAGGGTGGTGACGAGGGCGAGCGCCGCCGGGGAGAGGAGCGCGGCGCCGATGCCCTGGGCGACGCGGCCGGAGAGCAGGACGGTGGCGTTCGCCGCGAGTCCGCAGGTGAGCGAGGCCACCGTGAACAGGGCGAGCCCGGTGAGGAGGACCCGGCGGGCGCCGAGGGCGTCCGCCAGTCGTCCGCCGAGGAGCATCAGGCCGCCGAAGCAGAGGGTGTACGTGGTGACGACCCAGGTCAGGGCGGTGCGCCCGAGGTCGAGGTCGGTGGCGAGGGCGGGCAGGGCGACGTTCACGACGGTGACGTCGAGGATCAGCATGAACTGGGCCGCGCAGATCAGCGCGAGGGCCGTCCAGCGGCGTGCGCGGACGTCGGCGGGGGCGAGGTCGGTCGACATAACTGAACTGTACGGCACAGTACAGTTGAACTCAACAGTACAGTTCGCTTGGTACGCTCCCGCCATGGAACCCAAGCCCGCACCCACCGGCCCCCGCGCCGCCCGCAAGCGACAGGCCGTCGTGCGGGCCGCCCGCGACCTCTTCCTCCGGGAGGGCTTCGGCGTCGGCATGGACGCCATCGCCGCCGAGGCGGGCGTCTCCAAGGTGACCGTCTACAACCACTTCGGCAGCAAGGAAGCCCTCTTCACCGCCGTGGTCGCCGGCGCCCTCGACGAGCCCCTGGGCGCCGACACCGACGGCCCCGACCTCTCCCGGCTCCCCGACGCCGAGGACCTGCGCGCCGCCCTCACCGAGGCCGGGCGCGCCTGGGCGCGGGCCGTACGCGCCGACGAGGAGGGCCGCGCCCTGCGCACGCTCGTCGCCACCGAGCTCCACCGCTTCCCCGAGCTGGGTCGCGCCTGGCGCGCGCACGGCCCCGCCGGACACCACCCCGCCGTCGCGGACGCCCTGCGCGCCCTCGCCGACCGGGGCCGGCTGGCGATCCCGGACCTGGAGGTCGCGGTCCTCCAGCTGTACTCGCTGCTCGTCTTCCCGCAGATGGTGTTCGAGCAGTACGGGACGGAGCTCACCGAGGAGCTGAGCGAGCGGCTCGTCGTCGACGGGGTGGAGATGTTCCTCCGCCGCTACGCGCCCTGACAGGTGTCATCCTTGGACTTCGACGGGACCCCGCGGCGGGGAGTAAATTACCCCCTGGGGTATCTGTGGAGGAGTGGCAGTGCAACTCGATCTCGCGGGCGCCGAGCTCAAGGCGGTCCTGAACCGGCTGCGCCGGGCGCAGGGCCAGATCTCCGGGGTGATCCGGATGATCGAGGAGGGACGTGACTGCGAGGAGGTCGTCACCCAGCTGGCCGCCGCCTCCCGGGCCCTCGACCGGGCCGGGTTCGCGATCATCGCGACCGGGCTCCAGCAGTGCCTGACCGACATCGAGGGCGGCCGCAAGAACGGCGAGGACCCCGAGGCCATGCGGGCCCGCCTGGAGAAGCTCTTCCTCTCGCTGGCCTAGGGGGTGTCCGGCGGATCAGGGTCGGACAGGCCCTGGGGCGTGAAGCGGAAGTACCCCCGGGGGACGTTTCCCCCGGGGGTGCTTCCGTGTC
Organism: Streptomyces sp. NPDC006197; assembly: GCF_040613865.1. Classification (NCBI taxonomy): domain Bacteria; kingdom Bacillati; phylum Actinomycetota; class Actinomycetes; order Kitasatosporales; family Streptomycetaceae; genus Streptomyces; species Streptomyces sp. NPDC006197. The sequence goes on from NZ_JBEXSZ010000048.1 coordinate 13,848, forward strand.
GGACGTCAGTCGTCCGCCAGGCCCTTCAGGCGCTTCGCGATGCGGGTCAGGCGCTCGCCCTGGTAGCGGGCGGCCGCGAGGACCTCCTCGCCCGGGGCGCCCTTGCCACCCGGGTGGGCGGTGCCGTACGGGTTGCCGCCGGCCGCGTACACCGCCGGGTCGGTGAAGCCGGGCGAGACGATGACCGAGCCCCAGTGGTGGAAGGTGTTGTAGAGCGCGAGCAGCGTCGACTCGTTGCCGCCGTGGACGTTGTGGGCGCTGGTGAAGGCGGTCGCGGGCTTGTCCGCCATGACGCCCCGCTGCCAGAGGCCGCCGGTCGTGTCGACGTACTGCTTGAGCTGCGCGGACACGTTGCCGAAGCGGGTCGGGGAGCCGAGCGCGTACGCGTCCGCCCACTCCAGGTCGTCGAGCGTGGCGACCTCCACGTCACCGGTGGCGTCCACGTGGGCGCGCCAGGCCGGGTTGGCGTCGATGGCGGCGTCGGGAGCGAGCTCGGGCACCCGGCGCAGGCGGACCTCGGCGCCCGCCTTCTCGGCGCCCTCGGCGACGGCCTGGGCGAGCTGGTGCACGGACCCCGTGGCCGAGTAGTAGATGACGGCGACCTTGACGGACATGGTGGACTCTCCTCAGCCGAACTCGACGAGCGAAGCGGATTCTTTTCCGTTTCCTGGCGACGAGACTAAACGGATTACTATCCGTTTTGCAAGGGGGGCAGGTATGCTCACCTCAGGAAAGCGACCGAGGGGGAACGGGGCTCAGGGAACAGGAGTCGGCAGATGAGCACGGAGAACCCCCAGTCCGGAGACCGGCCCGGAGACAGGGCGGCGGCGCCCGTACTCAGCCTGCTCCCCACCCTCGACACCCCCGCCCCCGAGCGCGCCGACGCGGCCCGCAACCGGCGCAGGATCCTCGACGCGGCCGCCCGGATCATCGCCGAGGAAGGCCCCGACGCCGTCACCATGAACCAGGTCGCCCACGCCAGCGGCATCGGCGTCGGCACCGTCTACCGCCGCTTCGGCGACGTCTCCCAGCTGCTGTGGGCGCTCCTCGACGAGCGCGAGCGCGCGTTCCAGGAGGCGTACATGAGCGGCCCGCCCCCGCTGGGCCCCGGCGCCCCCGCCGCCGAGCGGCTCGACGCCTTCCTCGACGCGCTCGTCGACCGGGTCGCCGCGCAGCGCGCCCTGCTGCTCGCGGCGCACTCCGCCGCCCCCCGCGCCCGCTACCACAGCGGCGCCTACCGGGTGATGCACACGCACATGGCCCTGCTCATCGGGCAGCTCAGGCCGGGCAGCGACCGCACGCTCCTCGCGCACCTGGCGCTCGCGCCGTTCTCGCCCGACGTCATGCACCACCTGGCGGTCGAGCAGGAGCTGTCGGCCGAGCGCCTCAAGGCCGGCGTGCGGGAGCTGCTCACCCTGCGGACCTGACTCCGGCCGGCCCTGCCACCCCGTTGGACCCTGTCGTCCCGTCGGGCCCTGCCACCCCGTTGGGCCCTGCCACCCCGTCAGGCCCTGTCGTCCCGGTGCCCCGGCGGGCCCTGCCGCCCCGGTCGGCCCCGGAGAACGCCGACCGCTCCGTGGACGGTGGTGGACCGGCGGCCTCCGCCGTCGCAGGATCACGCCATGACCACGTACCTGATCCTGCACGGCTTCCAGAACCACCGCCCGCCCGCCCACTGGCAGCACTGGCTCGCCGGGCAACTGCGCGAGCGCGGCCACGAGGTCCGCTACCCCCAGCTGCCCGCGCCGGACGCGCCCGTCCTCGACGAGTGGCTCGACGCCCTGGAGGAGCACGGGCAGCGCCCGGCCGAGGGGGAGTTCGTGGTCCTCGCGCACAGCCTGTCGGTGCTGCTGTGGCTGCGCGCCGGAGACCGGCGGCCGGACGCCGACCGGGTCCTCCTGGTCGCCCCGCCCTCCCCGCGGGTCACCGCCTCGATCCCAGAGATCGCCGCCTTCGCCGACGGCCTCGACCTGACGGAGGCGGGGCTCAAGGCGCGCCTCGTGTACGGGGACGGGGATCCGTACTGCCCCGAGGGCGCCGATCTGCACTACGGCATCCCGCTCGGCCTCGACCTGGACCACGTACCGGCCGGGGAGCACCTCAACCCCGATTCGGGGTACGGGGAGTGGCCCTCGCTCCTGGACTGGTGCGAGGACCCGGCCGTACGGGTGCGGGGGAACGAGAACCCGTAAGGGCGGACCGACCGCGACCGGAAAACACCCCGCCCCCTGGCGCCCCCGCCCGGTAGCGTCGGCCGGATGCATCCCGAGACCGCACCTCACGACCAAGGCCTGCTCGACGTGGGCGACGGCAACCTCGTCCACTGGGAGGTGTCCGGAAACCCGGACGGCAAGCCGGCGCTCGTCGTGCACGGCGGCCCGGGCTCCGGCTCCTCCCCGCGCAGCCGGCGGTACTTCGACCCGGAGGCGTACCGAGTCGTCCTCTTCGACCAGCGCGGCTGCGGGCGCTCCACCCCGCACGCGAGCGACCCGGCCGCCGACATGAGCGTGAACACCACCGCGCACCTGGTGGCCGACATGGAGCGGCTGCGCGAGCACCTCGGGATCGACAAGTGGCTGCTGTACGGCGGCTCCTGGGGCTCCACGCTGATCCTGGCGTACGCGGAGGCCCACCCCGAGCGCGTGTCGGAGATCGTGCTCGCGTCCGTCACGACCACCCGCCGCTCCGAGACCGCCTGGCTGTACGAGGGCGTCGCCCGCTTCTTCCCCGAGGCCCACGAGCGCTTCCGGGCGGGGGCGGGGGACGCCTCCGACGTCGTGGGGGCGTACGCGGCCCTCATGGACCACCCCGACCGGGCCGTACGGGAGAAGGCCGCGGCCGACTGGTGCGCCTGGGAGGACGCGGTCCTCTCGATGGAGGGCATGGGAACCCCGTACACCGACCGGGTCGACGACGCCCGGCTCGGCTTCGTCCGGATCTGCTCGCACTACTTCGCGCACGGCGCCTTCCTGGAGGAGGGCGCGCTGATCCGCGACGCGCACCGGCTCGCCGGCATCCCCGGGGTCCTGGTCCACGGCCGGCTCGACATGGGCGGGCCGCTCACCACCGCCTGGGAGCTGACCCGGGCCTGGCCGGACGCCGAGCTGCACGTCGTCGAGGGCGCCGGGCACCTGGGCGGCGAGGAGACCCGGGAGCGGATCCTGGCGGCCCTCGACCGGTTCGCGAAGGGGTGAACCCACCGGGCGATCATCACGTACGCGCGTGATGATCGGTGTGTGAACCCCGAAACACGCCCCGAGACCTGCCTCGAAAGCCGCGAAAGGGTGCCCACGGACTGGGAATTGATAATTCCACATTTCCTTCCTGCTGCGACCTGACAGGAATTGTGACGGATCTGTTCACAGAACGCCCTCGAAATCGCTAGCTTCCCCTCAACCTCGTCCGTACCGGGAAGGACTTCTGTGAACGCATCCCAGCGCCGAGCCGCGGCCATCCTCGCCGCCGCCGCCCTCGCCACCCCGCTGGTCCTCGCCTCCCCCGCCACCGCGGGTCAGGACCCCGCGGCCGCGCCCGCCCGCGACGCCGCCAGGCTGGCGAAGAAGCTGGTCCGCGAAACCTCCGCCCAGGACGCCTACCGGCACCTGCAGAAGTTCCAGGCGATAGCCGACTCGGCCGGCGGAAACCGCGCGGCCGGGACCCTCGGCCACGACGCCTCGGCCGCTTACGTGTACACCCAGCTCAAGAAGGCCGGATACGACGTCCGGTACCAGCAGTTCGACTTCGTCTACACCGAGACGCTCGCCGAGAAGGCCTCCGTCCTCTCGCCCGATCCCCGGACGCTCGGCATCAAGGCGATGACGTACACGAAGTCCACCCCGGTCGGCGGCATCACCGCCGAGCTGGCGGCCGTGCCGGTCGACGCCGACGGCTCCACGGGCTGCGAGCCGGGCGACTTCGCCTCCGGCACCTTCACCGGGAAGATCGCGCTGATCAAGCGCGGCGTCTGCTCCTTCGCGATCAAGCAGCAGAACGCCGCCGCGGCCGGCGCCGCCGGCGCGATCGTCTACAACAACGTCGACGGCGCCCTCTCCGGCACCCTCGGCGACCCGGCCTCCGGCAAGATCCCCACCGGCGGGATCAGCCTGGCCGAGGGCACGCGGCTCGCCGCCGACCTCGCCAAGGGCCCGGTCTCGCTCTCCTTCGAGATCCGCCAGCTCCAGGAGAAGCGCACCACCAACAACGTCATCGCGGAGACCCGCGGCGGCAACGCCGCCAACACCGTGATGCTCGGCTCCCACCTCGACTCCGTCACCGCCGGCCCCGGCATCAACGACAACGGCTCCGGCTCCGCCGGTCTCCTGCAGACCGCCCTGGAGCTCGCCAAGTCGAAGGACAAGGTCCGCAACAAGATCCGCTTCGCCTGGTGGTCGGCCGAGGAGCTCGGCCTCCTCGGCTCCGAGCACTACGTCGACAGCCTGACGGCGCTCGACAAGAAGGAGATCAAGCTCTACCTCAACTTCGACATGATCGCCTCGCCCAACTACGGCCTGTTCGTGTACGACGGCGACAACTCGGACGGCGTCGGCGCGGGCGCAGGACCCGAGGGCTCCGCCCAACTGGAGCGCGACATCACCGACTTCATGGACAAGCGCGGGGTCCCGCACGAGGGCACCGACTTCACCGGCCGCTCCGACTACGGGCCGTTCATCAGCGTCGGCATCCCCTCCGGCGGCACCTTCACCGGCGCCGAGGGCGTCAAGACCCCTGCCCAGGCGGCCAGGTTCGGCGGCACGGCGGGCGTCGCGTACGACGTGAACTACCACGCCAAGGGCGATGACATCCACAACATCGACATGAAGGCCTTCGACGTCAACATCGACGTCATCGCCAACGCCGTGGGCACCTACGCCCACGACATCTCCTCCCTGCGCAAGCCGGTCGTCTCCACCCCCACCACGGGCGACGCGGGCAGCGGCGGCGGCCTGCACGGCGACCACGACGAGGTGACGCAGTAGCTACCGCCTCCGGCGGGCCGTCCCGAAGAGCGAGCGGCTGATCTCCCGGCCCAGCTGGGTGCCGACCGACCGGGCGAGGGACCTGAAGATCCCGCTGCCCACCACCTGCTCGACGAGCGAGGGCTCCTCCTCCCGGTCCCCGGGAGCGGGGGCCCTCGCCGCTTCCTCCTCCCGGGCGGCCCGGAGCGCCGCCTCCTCCGCCGCCCGCTGCTCGGCGGTCAGCCTCTCGTACGCCGACTCCCGGTCCACCGCCTCCGCGTACCGCCCGTACAGCGGCGAACCCTTCACCGCCGCGTCCAGAACCGCCGCGTCGACCGGGCCCATCAGCGACTCGGGGGCCCGCAGCCGGGTCGCCGCCACCGGCGTCGGCGCGCCCTCCTCGCTCAGTACGGTGATCACCGCCTCGCCCGTACCCAGCCCGGTGAGCACCTCCTCCAGGTCGTACGGCGACTTCGGGAAGGTCCGCACCGTCGCCTTCAGGGCCTTCGCGTCGTCCGGGGTGAAGGCGCGCAGCGCGTGCTGCACCCGGTTGCCGAGCTGTGCCAGCACGTCCGAGGGGACGTCCTTCGGGGTCTGCGTCACGAAGAAGACCCCGACGCCCTTCGAGCGGATCAGCCGCACCGTCTGTGTGATCGACTCCAGGAACGCCTTCGAGGCGTCGCTGAAGAGCAGGTGCGCCTCGTCGAAGAAGAAGACCAGCTTCGGCTTCTCCAGGTCGCCGACCTCCGGGAGGTCGGCGAAGAGGTCCGCCAGCATCCACATCAGGAAGGTCGAGAACAGCTGCGGCTTGTCCCGCACGGCCGGCAGCTCCAGGACCGAGACGATCCCGCGGCCGTCCGCCGCCGTCCGCAGCAGCTCGGTCGTGTCGAACTCCGGCTCCCCGAAGAAGTCCCCCGCCCCCTGCTGCTCGAAGGCCGTGATCGACCGCAGGATCACCCCGGCCGTCGCCGTCGACAGGCCGCCGATGCCCTTGAGCTCGGCCTTCCCCGTGTCCGAGACCAGGAAGGCCACCACCGCCCGCAGGTCCTTGAGGTCGACCAGCTCCAGGCCCTTGGCGTCGGCGTAGTGGAAGATCAGGCCGAGCGACTGCTCCTGCGTCCGGTTGAGCCCGAGCACCTTGGACAGGAGCACCGGGCCGAAGCCGGTCACCGTCGCGCGGACCGGGATGCCGGGGCCGGTGCCGCCGAGCCCGTAGAACTCGCAGGGGAAGCCGCGCCCCCGCCACTCCTGGCCCACCTGCGCGGCGCGCTCCCGGACCCTCTCGCCGTCCCGGCCGGGGGCGGAGATCCCGGAGACGTCGCCCTTGACGTCGGCGAGGAAGACCGGCACGCCGTTCGCCGAGAGCTGCTCGGCGATCAGCTGGAGCGTCTTCGTCTTGCCGGTGCCGGTCGCCCCGGCGACCAGACCGTGCCGGTTGAGCACGGGCAGCGGGACGCGGATACGCGCGTCCGGGTGACAGACGCCGTCCCAGAGCAGAGCCCCCAGTTCGAGTGCGGGTCCGTCGAAGGCGTATCCGGCGGCGATGCCGGTCACCTCGGCGCCCGGCGGCTGCTCGCTCACGCTCATGACGGCACCCCGATTCCGGTTCTGTCACGGTTTGCACCAGCATCCCACTGCCCTCGCGTGGCTGCGCCGGGAGCCGCTCGCCCGGTAGGCTTTCCGTGTGATCTTCAAGCGCATCGGAAACGGAAAGCCGTATCCCGACCACGGCCGGGAAAGCACCCGGCAGTGGGCGGACGTCGCCCCGCGCCCGGTCCGCCTCGACCAGTTGGTGACCACCAAGGGCCAGCTGGACCTGGAGACCCTGCTCGCCGAGGACTCCACCTTCTACGGCGACCTCTTCGCGCACGTCGTGAAGTGGCAGGGCGACCTCTACCTCGAGGACGGACTGCACCGCGCCGTCCGCGCGGCGCTCCAGCAGCGCCAGGTGCTGCACGCCCGCGTCCTGGAACTCGACTGAGCCCTTCCGCGGACCCGCCCCGCTGAGCCTTTCGGGGGCAGTTCCCCCCATCCGGACGCGATCACATGATCGTCAAGTAGGCATCGCCGACGGGCGGCATTACGCTGCGTTCATGAGCATGCTCACTCCCCCCGGCATGGGCGGAAAGTACCGCATCACGGGGGATGTCTACCCCCGCATGCGCCGCCCCCACCGCCGGCGCAGGATCGTCCTCGCGTCCGTCGCCGCCGTGGTCGTGCTCGGCGCGGCCGGCTGGGGGACGCTCCAGCTCGTCGACGTCTTCTCCGGCGACGGGGGCGCGAAGACGACGGCCGGGAAGCAGGCCGACTGCAAGCCCGCGCCCAAGGCCACCACCGCGCCCGCCGCCGCCTTCCCGAAGCCCGCGCAGATCACGGTCAACGTCTACAACGCGACCCCGCGCAGCGGGCTCGCCAAGACGACCGCGGACGAGCTCAAGAAGCGCGGCTTCAAGATCGGCAAGGTGGGGAACGCGCCCGCCGCCTACGACAAGAAGGTCCCGGGCGCCGGCCTGCTGCTCGGCGCGCCCGCCGCCACCAAGGGCGCCCTCCCGGTCCTCGGCACCCAGCTCAAGGGCGCCACGACCAGGACGGACACCCGGGGCACGGCGGACGTGGACCTGATCATCGGGACCACGTTCAAGACGCTGTCCCCGAAAGCGACGGCGGACGCGGCCCTGGTCACCCTGACCAAGCCCGCGCCCGCGGTGAAACCCTGCCGTTAGGACCTGCTCGGCGGAGCCGGCAGCGACTTATTCGGCGGAGCCGTACATGCGGTCGCCCGCGTCGCCCAGGCCCGGGACGATGTAGCCGTTCTCGTTGAGCCGCTCGTCGACCGAGGCCGTCACGACGGTCACCGGCGTGCCCGCGAGCTCGCGCTCCATGACCTCGACGCCCTCCGGGGCGGCGAGGAGCACGACCGCGGTCACGTCGTCGGCGCCGCGCTTGATGAGCTCCTGGATCGCCGCGACCAGCGTGCCGCCGGTCGCCAGCATCGGGTCCAGGACGTACACCTGGCGGCCCGAGAGGTCCTCCGGCATCCGCGTCGCGTAGGTCGACGCCTCCAGCGTCTCCTCGTTGCGGATCATGCCGAGGAAACCGACCTCGGCCGTCGGGAGCAGCCGGACCATGCCGTCGAGCATCCCGAGCCCGGCGCGCAGGATCGGGACCACCAGCGGGCGCGGGTGCGACAGCTTCACCCCGGTCGTGGGCGTCACGGGGGTCTCGATGTCGACCTGCTCGGTCCGCACGTCCCTGGTGGCCTCGTAGGCGAGCAGGGTGACCAGCTCGTCGGCGAGACGGCGGAAGGTCGCGGAGTCCGTGCGCTTGTCGCGCAGGGTGGTGAGCTTGTGGGCGACCAAGGGGTGGTCGACGACGTGGAGACGCATGACCCAACAGTAGCCCGCCGAGCACTGGCATCGACCCACGCCGCTGGGGGAAGGTGGGGGACACAGGGACCCAGCGATGGGGTGGTGTGGCCGATGCCCGACCCGGAAGAACCGGCCGAGAAAGCCGCCGAGGGGGCGGCCCGCACGCCGGTGGCGGAGACCGACGCGGAGCGACGCAGGCGCCGCGCCCAGTTCCTCCGCGAGCTGAACGAGGCCAAGGCGCTGCGCGAGCGCGTGCAGCCGCGGCGCGCCCGGGCCGCCCGGATGCGCCAGGCGATGCGCATGCGGACCTTCCGCTGGTGAGGTCCGGGACCGGGACCCGCCGTGCGCCCCCTCCGTGCGCCGGGGTCGCACGCCCACCCGATCGCGGGGTCGTTCAGACTGATGCACGACGCAAGAGCCGAAGACCTCTCCTGACGGCGACGTTTCTGTCACGATGCCGATTGGGCGGGGCATCGGAAGCGCGCCGCCGGAACGTCACACCTCTGATCAGTGGGAGAGAGTCAGGTGTACTTCGCCGCACTGCTCGCGCGCACCGAAGACGGGTGGGAAGCGAGCGACACGGAGCTCGACGACGTGGAGAGCCTGTCGGATCTGGCCGAGCTCGCTCGCGAGGCCTCGGACGACGACACGGTGATCGTCTTCATCGAACAGGAGGACGCGTGGTTCGGGATCGTCCGGATCGAGGGTGAGGAGGACCCTCGCATCTACGTCTCGGACGGGGCCGCCGCCGCGCGTTCCTCGTACGGGGAGATGCTCACCCGGGAGATCCTCGGCGACGACCTGGACGACCTGGTCGACGACCTGGAGGCGCTGGACCTGGACGGCACCGAGGACGGGGAGCCGCTCGACGCCGGCACGGACGAGGACGACGAGGCGGGCTCCGTCGCCGCCGAGGCCGTCCCGGCCGCTCCGGTGGGCGACCGGCTGATCCTGGCCGACCTCGGGATGTCGGCGGAGGACCTGCTGGCCCTCGAAACGGACGCGCTCGCGGAGATCGCGGAGGCGCTCGGCGCCGCCGAGGTCCTGGAGGCCGTCCGCTAGTGGCACCCGCGGTACCTGTTCCCGAGCCGTCGGCCGGGCGTGTGGCGGAGGCCGCGACCGACGCCGTTCGCGACCCCGTCCGGGACCCCTGGCGGGACGCCATGCGTCTCGCCCTCGCCGAGGCCGACGCGGCCGCGCCGGCCGGTGACGTACCGGTCGGGGCGGTCGTGCTCGGCCCGGACGGCACGGTGATCGCCCGCGCGCACAACGAGCGGGAGGCCACCGGCGACCCCACCGCGCACGCCGAGGTGCTCGCCCTGCGCCGGGCGGCGGCGGTGACCGGCGAGTGGCGGCTGACGGGCTGCACGCTGGTCGTGACCCTGGAGCCGTGTGTGATGTGTGCCGGCGCGCTCGTCCAGTCCCGCGTCGAGCGGGTGGTGTTCGGGGCGCTCGACGAGAAGGCGGGCGCGACCGGTTCGCTCTGGGACCTCGTGCGGGACCGCCGGCTCAACCACCGTCCCGAGGTGATCCAGGGCGTCCTCGGCGAGGAGTGCGCCGAGCAGTTGACGGCCTTCTTCCGCAGCCGCTGACACCTGCTCCGACCTGGTCTTCGATACGGATTTCATCGCAGCGCGAGTTTGGGCTAAGCTCTCTCTCGGTAGCGTGTCCGAGCGGCCGAAGGAGCTCGCCTCGAAAGCGAGTGTGGCGCAAGTCACCGAGGGTTCAAATCCCTCCGCTACCGCTTCGATCGAAGGGCCCGACGCATCAGCGTCGGGCCCTTCGGCGTATCCCCGTAGAAGGCGTATCTCCGCAGGAGGAGGCGTACCTCCGCAGAAGGAGGCGTATCTCCGTAGGGGGAGGCGTAGGACGGGGGGAGCGACATCGGGGGGACAAGCCGCTCCCCCGACGAGAACCGGACCTGCAAGTCCTGCGCCGCGTTCAGGGGGAAGCTCGCGGTGCGGACCCCGCAGTGCGGGCCGGTTCCTTCGAGCCCCGCCGATTCCTGCCAGATCCGCCGGGCTCGACATCCATACTGCTCGCCCGTCACCCTTCCGTGGGGCGGCGAAAGGCCCCGATCGCCGGGCCCTTGGTCCATAAGGGCTCGGTTAGAGTGGCGCGGTCGTACGGCGGGGGAACAGGGGAGGGCTGGGCAGATGGCGCAAGCGAAGAAGGTCGCGCTGTACGCGGTCGTGGTCTTTGTGCTGTACACGATCGTCACCTCCCCGGCCAGGGCGGCCGATCTGGTGCAGGTAGGGTTCGAGGGCATTTCCAGCGCCGCCCAGGGGGTCGGTCAGTTCATGACCGAACTCGTCAACTAGGAGCCCACCGTGATCCGCCATCTGGTCCTCTTCAAGCTCAACGACGGCGTCGCGCGCGACGAGCCGCGCGTGGTCGCCGGCGTCGAGGCGTTCCGCGCGCTCGGCGGGCAGATCCCGGAGCTGAAGTTCTGGGAGTGCGACTGGAACATCACGGACCGGCCGATCGCGTACGACTTCGCCATCAACTCGGCCGTCGAGGACGAGGACGCGCTCCAGCGCTACCTGAACCACCCCGCGCACCAGGCCGGTGTCGCCCAGTGGCGCGAGTTCGCCACCTGGGTGATCGCGGACTACGCCTTTTAGTCCTCTCTTCACCCCGAGGCCCTCTGCCGTCGCGGCGGAGGGCCTTTTCCGTGCGTGACCTCCCCTTTTTCCGCCACGATGCCCTCAACACGGGATTATGCGGTGCTTGCACACAGTGGACATGTCTTGTGATGCTATGACCGCTTTTGACGGATGAGTTGACCGTAGTTGACCCGGTCGACCAGCAAGAACAGGCGAAGGGGTGGCGTGAACGTGCCGGCCAGTACAGCACCTCAGGTCCCGCCCCAGCACGAGGCGGGCGACGGCGGCCAGGAAGCCCCGCGCCCGCGCCCCCAGAGCAGTCGCGGCGCCGACACCCGCGCCCTCACCCAGGTGCTCTTCGGGCAGCTGAAGAACCTGGAGCCGGGCACCCCCGAGCACCACCGGGTGCGCGGGGCCCTCATCGAGGCCAACCTGCCGCTCGTGCGGTACGCGGCGGCCCGCTTCCGCTCCCGCAACGAGCCGATGGAGGACGTCGTCCAGGTCGGCACCATCGGCCTCATCAACGCCATCGACCGCTTCGACCCCGACCGGGGCGTCCAGTTCCCCACCTTCGCCATGCCGACCGTCGTCGGCGAGATCAAGCGGTACTTCCGCGACAACGTACGGACCGTGCACGTGCCGCGCCGACTGCACGAGCTCTGGGTCCAGGTGAACGGCGCCACCGAGGACCTGACGACCGCTCACGGCCGCTCCCCCACGACCGCGGAGATCGCCGAGCGGCTGCGGATCGGCGAGGACGAGGTGCTCGCCTGCATCGAGGCCGGCCGCTCGTACCACGCCACCTCCCTGGAGGCCGCACAGGAGGGCGACGGGCTGCCCGGACTGCTCGACCGGCTCGGCTACGAGGACCCCGCGCTCGCCGGCGTCGAGCACCGCGACCTCGTCCGGCACCTGCTCGTCCAGCTGCCCGAACGGGAGCAGCGGATCCTGATGCTGCGCTACTACAGCAATTTGACCCAGTCTCAGATCAGTCAGGAGCTCGGCGTCTCCCAGATGCACGTGTCAAGGCTCCTCGCCCGCAGCTTCGCCCGCTTGAGATCCGCAAACAGGATCGAGGCGTAACCGGAACGGGTAGACCGGTTCGGAGCAGTTATCACCCGGCCCAAATGCCGTACACCCCTTGTTTCCTGCGGAAATGCATCACCGCTGTGTCGACAAGTCACTACAGCGTGTTGCCGACATGTGACATTCTGCTGGAACCGAGTTTGCCGCAGCCCCGCCGCCGGTATTCAGGTGGAGGCTGCGTTCCTCAGATGGTCGCGGCCACCGCGACCGTCCGCGACCTCAAGGGGGTGGCATGTCCACAGAACTGGGCAGCTCGAAGGTGCTCACGCTCACGCCCGTTCCCGTGCCCGCGCAGACGACGGCGCCGACCGCGGCCGACGGCACGGAGACCGTGAACACCGCAGGGACCACCGAGACCGCGCCTCCGCCGATGGCCGTCACGTCCGGAGCCCTCGACACCCGCACCCTCTCGCGCTCCCTCTTCCTGCGGCTGCGCGCCCTCGACGCCGAGGGCGCCGCCGCCGACAGCCCGGAGCGGACCTACGTCCGCGACACCCTCATCGAGCTCAACCTCCCGCTCGTGCGCTACGCGGCGGCCCGCTTCCGCTCCCGCAACGAGCCGATGGAGGACATCGTCCAGGTCGGCACCATCGGCCTCATCAAGGCGATCGACCGCTTCGACTGCGAACGGGGCGTCGAGTTCCCGACGTTCGCCATGCCGACCGTCGTCGGCGAGATCAAGCGCTTCTTCCGCGACACCTCGTGGTCGGTGCGGGTCCCCCGCCGGCTCCAGGAGCTGCGCCTCGCCCTGACCAAAGCCAGCGACGAGCTCGCGCAGAAGCTCGACCGCTCCCCCACCGTGCCCGAACTCGCCGCGGTGCTCGGGGTGTCGGAGGAGGACGTGGTCGACGGCCTCGCCGTCGGCAACGCGTACACCGCCTCCTCCCTGGACTCCCCCTCACCCGAGGACGACGGCGGCGAGGGCTCGCTCGCGGACCGCCTCGGCTACGAGGACACGGCCCTCGAAGGCGTCGAGTACCGCGAGTCGCTCAAGCCGCTGCTCGCCAAACTGCCGCCCCGCGAGCGGCAGATCATCATGCTCCGCTTCTTCGCGAACATGACGCAGTCGCAGATCGGCGAAGAGGTCGGCATCTCCCAGATGCACGTCTCGCGCCTCCTCACCCGCACCCTCGCCCAGCTGCGCGAGGGCCTCATCTCCGACTGAGTTCCGGAAAAGCCCGGCCTGTTGACGTCCTGTCAGCCAGACTGGGGCGCATGAGGCGCAGGAAGCCGGGACTCGTGGCGGTGGCGCTCTGCCTCGGCGGGGCGCTGACCGCGTGCGGCGGAGGAGGAGACGGCGAGGGGTACGCGGCGGTCGGCGCCGGCCCCTCCCCGAAGGGCGCGGTCGCCCCTTCGGGCGTGGTCACCCTGGTCCCCCTGGAGCCCTCCGAGACCGGGACGACGTCCAGCACGTCCTCCCCGTCGCCCGTACCGCCCGCTCCGGGCCCTTCCGGCGCTTCCGGCACTCCGGGGTCTTCCGACACGAGTACGGGCCCGGGCCCCTCCGGTACGGCCCCGGCGCCCGAGCCGGGCCACCCCGGTGCGGGCCCCGAACCCGGCACCGGCGCCCCCGCCCCGGCCCCGGAGCCCGACAGCAGCGCCCCACCCCGTACGCCCTCCACGACGCCGAGGCCCGCGCCGCCCGGCACCGGCACGCCCCCGCCGTCACCCGCACCGACCCCCGCGCCCGGGCCCGCCGTGCTCACCGTCTCCGCGCCCAGCCTCGCCGACGGCGACCGGCGCTGGTGCCAGCGGGTCACCGTGACCTTCCGCAACACCGGTGGTTCCGCGGCCACTTCGGGGACGGTTGGCTTCGCGACGCACATCATCGGCCTGCTCGGCACCGACTGGGGGACGGTCCCCTCCAGCCAGCCGCTGCCCGCGCCGATCGCCGCGGGGACGGCGCGGACGCAGACGTACACGGTGTGCGTGGACTCCTGGCGGGTGCCGCTCGGCATGCGGATCGACACCCGCGAAGTCACCGCCACATGGCGCTGAGCAGCACCTTCGCGAACTCGGCGGGGTGTTCCACACAGCCCACGTGGCCGCCGGGGAACTCCGTCCGCACGGCGCCGGTCAGCTCGGCGAGCCGCCGGGCCGGTCCGACCAGCGCCTCCTGATCCGTGGACTCCTCGCCGACGCCCAGGACCAGTTTCCCGGCGGCGGCGCGCAGCCCCTCCAGATCGGGGGCGGAGGAGGAGAAGGGGACCAGGACGTGCTCCAGGAAGACCGGCATGTTGGCGGCCATGCGGGAAGCCATCGGCCGGATGGAGTCGGGCAGTTCGCCGCCCTGACGCTCCGGCTTCCGGCCGTCCGGCGTCTCGGAGAACCGGGCCATCGCCGGCCCGAGCCCCTGCGTGCGGTGCAGCTCGCGCACCTCGGCGAAGTGGTCGCGGTACGGAGCCGGGTCGGCGAGCAGCTCCACGAGGGGCGGCTCGTGGGCGACGAGCCGGCGCACCCGGTCCGGGCGGGCGGCGAGCAGGGAGAGGGCGACGATGCCGCCGGAGCTGCTGCCGAAGACGTGGGCGGGATCGTCCGGGGAGACCGCGTCCAGGACGGCGAGGGCGTCGTCGCGCCACTCGGCCACCCGCTGGTCGGCGGGGGGCCCGTCGAGCGGGCTGCGCGACAGACCGCGCTGGTCGTACGAGACCACGGTGTGCCCGGCGTCCGCGAGGAGGCCGGCCATCCCCTCGAACATCCCGGCGTCCCCGGCGCCGCCGGGGATGAGCAGCAGCACGGGGCCGCTGCCCCGGGTCTCGTACCGCAGGGTGGCCCCCGGGACCTTCACCGTGCCGGTGTCGATGGCGTTCATGAACCGTTCCCCCAGTTCTCCAGGACGTGGTGGAGCGCGTCCAGCGAGCGCGCCCAGGATGCGGCGACGGGGCGGGAGTGCGCGAAGCCGCCGCCCAGTTCGAGGTGGATGTAGCCGTGGAAGGCGCTGCGGAGCAGGCGACCGGCATCGGTGAGGTCGGGCTCCTGGAGGCCGTAGCCTCGCAGCATGCCGTAGGTGAGCTCGACGGCCCGCAGGAGGACGGTGGTGTCCTCGATCTCCTCCGGCTCGATCCGCTGCTGCGCGGCCGCGTAACGCCCGGGGTGCGCGAGGGCGTAGTCGCGGTAGGCGTCGGCGAAGGCGACGAGCGCCTCCTTGCCGGACCGGCCGGCCACGGCGGCGCCGATGGCGTCGTTCATCTCGCCCGAGGCGAGGAGCGCGAGCCGGACCCGCAGGTCGCGCAGGTTCCTGATGTGCGAGTAGAGGCTCGCGTCCTTGACCCCGAAACGCCGTGCCAGGGCCGAGACGGTGACCTTGTCGAGGCCGCTCTCGTCCGCCATCTCGGCGGCGGCCCGCACGAGGCCGTCGACGGTGATTCCCGCGCGCACCACAGGCGCCTCCCCTTACCTAGACTTCCTAGGAGAAAGACTAGTGCTCCTAGGTTCGATCCGCCAGAGGGTGTTCACGCCCCAGGTAGCGCACTCCCGTCAGGCGCTCCGACTCCTCCCACAGCCGCCGGCCCGTCTCCGGATCGCCCGCCGCCTCGGAGAGGCGGACGCGGGTCGGGGCGCCCCGCAGCTCGCCCATGCCGTCCGGGCCGATGAACTCGCCGCCCGCGACGGACGCGTCGGTCGCCGCGTACAGCTGGGGCAGCGCGCCCCGCTCCGGCCGCTGGGCGAGCAGCGGGTTGCCGACGCGCCCGAAGAACAGCTTCGCCAGACCGGAGGTGTCCTTCATCTGGAGGTTCGTCGCGGTGTAGCCCGGGTGGGCGAGCACGCTGCGGACCGGGCTGGCGGTCGCGGTCAAGCGGCGGTGCAGCTCCTTGCCGAAGACGGCGTTGGCCAGCTTGGACTGGTTGTAGAAGGCCATGGGCGTATAGCCGCGCTCTCCGCTCAGGTCGTCGAATCGGAGGCTGCCCTGCCGGTGGTTGATCGAGCTGACCGTGACCACCCGCGGGTCGGTCCCGACGGCGAGCAGGTCGAGCAGCAGGCCGGTGAGCGCGAAGTGGCCGAGGTGGTTGGCGGCGAACTGGATCTCGTGGCCCTCGGGGGTGAGCGTGCGGGGCGGCGCCATCACGCCCGCGTTGTTGACCAGCACGTCGAGGCGCGGGTGCTCCGCGCGCATGCCGTCGGCGAAGGCGCGCACCGAATCGGGGTCGGCGAGGTCGATCCGCCGTACGAGGAGGAGGTCCCGGTCGGCCCCCGCCGCCGCGAGGTCCTCGGCCGCCCGGCGGCCCTTCTCCTCGTCCCGTACGGCGAGGATCACGCGCCCGCCCCGCCGGGCGAGCGCGCGGGTGGTGGCGAGGCCGAGACCGCTGTTGGCCCCGGTGACGACGAAGGTCCGTCCGGTCTGGTCCGGGATGAGGTCGGCGGTCCAGCGCTGCTTCTCAGTCATGCGGCACACGCTGCCGTTCGTGTCACCGAGTGTCAAGCATGACCATGAATGCCAGCGAAGGCACCGCGTTACCATCGGGCCGTGACCAGCCGCCCCGAATCGACCCTCGCCCAGCGCAAACGCCAGCTCGTCGCGACCGAGCTCACCGAGGCGGCGCTCCAGCTGTTCGCCCTCAAGGGCTTCGACGCCGCGACCGTCGACGAGATCGCGACCGAGGCCGGGGTGTCCAAGCGGACCTTCTTCCGGTACTTCGCGTCCAAGGAGGACGTGGTCGTCCAGTTCCTGGCCGGCATGGGCGCCGACATGCGCGCCGCGCTCGCCGGCCGGCCCGCCGGCGAGCGCCCCTCCGAGGCGCTGCGGCAGGCCGTCTCCGTCCCGCTGGCCGCCTGCGGCGACCACGCCGAGCGGGTCCTGCCGGTGGTCCGGCTGATCCTGCGGACCCCCTCCCTCCTCGCGCGCTTCCTGGAGCACCAGGCGGAGTGGCGCGAGGACCTGGCGGAGGAACTGGGGGCCCGGCTGGGACGCGACCCCGAGACCGACCTCCGCCCCCGGCTCGCCGCGGGCATGGCCCTGACCGCCTTCGACGCCGTACTGCGCCGGTGGAGCGCCGGCGGGAGCGCGGAGGTCACCGAGGATCCGGTCGCCCTGCTCGGGGAGGCCTTCGCGGTGCTCACCCCGGCGCTGGACGCGAGCCCGTAGGCCGTAAGCCCGTAAAAGAAAGGTGGGCCGGTCCGCTGTCGCGGAGCCGGCCCACCCGGGGCGTGCGGTCGGTACGGAGGGTCAGCCCAGCGCCAGCCAGGCGACGGCCGCCAGGACGACGATCACCGCGACGACGCCGACGATCAGGCCGACCCGCGGGCCGCCCGACGCGGCCGCGGCCTGCGGCTGCTGCCGCTGCGGGGTGCCCTCGTCGACGAAGGCGCGGAACATCTGCGTGCTGCCGGCGGGGTCGTAGCCCTCGGGACCCTGAGGGGGCTGGCCCTGGCCGTACGGTGCTTGGGGGTTGTGTGCCATGGGCCAGGACCCTAGCGAAGTCGGGATGGGGGCCCAAGCCCCGGCGCCGACGATCCGCCTTTGCCGATTCTTTAGCGCCGTTTGACCGATTTAGTTTGCCTGAAGCAACCATCCATCTCTATGGTTGCCCTAAGCAACAAGATGGACGGGGGTACCCGATGGCGACACGGAACAGATACGAGGAACTCGCCCGCTCGGTGAGCGCGATCGGCGCCGTGAAGCGCGGTCTCGCCCGTGTCCTGCCCGTCGACTGCCAGGGCGGCTCGGCCGCCGTGCTCGCCCTGGTCAACCACCACGGCGCCATGCGGACGAGCAGGCTCGCCGAACTCATGGCCGTCGACATGTCGGTGTGCAGCCGCCATGTGGCCCACACCGTGGAACACGGCTGGATCGAGCGACTGCCCGACCCGGCCGACAAACGCTCCCGCATCCTGCACCTCACGGAACCGGGCCGCGCGATGCTCGGCGAGCTCGACCGCCGAGTGACCGAGGCCTTCTCCCGCCACCTCGCGGAGTGGACCGACGACGACGTCGACCAGCTCACGCACCTGCTCGCCCGCCTCCGCGACTCCTTCGGGGACTGCCGGGCCCACCACGCTTGAGAAAAAGGAAGTTCATGGCCACGACCACGCCCGACACCGGTGCGCGGAACGGCGTCACCGGCACCGGCGGTGGCGGCGAGACCGCCCCGATGACGCATCGGCAGATCATGGAGGCGCTGTCCGGGCTGCTGCTCGGCATGTTCGTCGCCATCCTGTCCTCGACGATCGTCTCCAACGCCCTCCCCCAGATCATCACCGACCTGGGCGGCGGCCAGTCCGCCTACACCTGGGTGGTGACCGCCGCCCTCCTGGCGATGACCGCGACCACCCCGCTCTGGGGCAAGCTCGCCGACCTCTTCTCCAAGAAGCTGCTCGTCCAGATAGCCCTGATCGTCTACGTCGCGGGCTCGGTCGTCGCCGGCCTCTCGCAGAGCACCGGCATGCTCATCGCCTGCCGTGTCGTCCAGGGCATCGGCGTCGGCGGCCTGACCGCCCTCTCCCAGATCATCCTGGCCGCGATGATCGCCCCGCGTGAGCGCGGCCGGTACAGCGGCTACCTCGGCGCGACCTTCGCCGTCGCCACCGTCGGCGGCCCGCTGCTCGGCGGCGTCATCACCGACACCGACTGGCTCGGCTGGCGCTGGTGCTTCTACGTCGGCGTGCCCTTCGCGATCATCGCGCTGATCGTCCTGCAGAAGACCCTGAAGCTCCCCGTCGTGAAGCGTCAGGTCAAGGTCGACTGGGCCGGCGCCCTCTTCATCAGCGCCGCCGTCTCCCTGCTCCTCATCTGGGTCACCTTCGCGGGCGACAAGTACGACTGGATGTCCTGGCAGACGGCCGTCATGGTCCTCGGCGCGGTCGCCCTCGGCGGGATCTTCGTGCTCGTCGAGTCGAAGGCGAGCGAGCCGATCATCCCGCTCCGCCTGTTCCGCAACCGGACGATCACCCTCGCCTCGCTCGCCTCGCTCTTCGTGGGCGTCGCGATGTTCGCCGGCACGGTCTTCTTCAGCCAGTACTTCCAGCTGGCGCGCAACGAGTCGCCGACGATGTCCGGCGTCCTCACCATCCCGATGATCGCGGGCCTGTTCGTCTCCTCCACCGTCTCCGGTCTCGTCATCACCAAGACCGGCCGCTGGAAGGCCTGGCTGGTCAGCGGCGGCGCCCTGGCCGCCGGCGGTCTCGGGCTGCTCGGCACGATCCGCTACGACACGGCGTACTGGCACATCGCGCTCTTCATGGCGGTCCTCGGCCTCGGCCTCGGCATGATGATGCAGAACCTGGTGCTCTGCACCCAGAACCAGGTGGCCCCCGCCGACCTCGGCGCCGCCTCCTCCGTCGTCACCTTCTTCCGCTCCCTCGGCGGCGCGATCGGCGTCTCGGCGCTCGGCGCGGTCATGGCCCACCGGGTCACGAACTACGTCAAGGAGGGCCTGGCCGAGCTCGGCCCGAAGGCCGCGGCCGCCATGGGCAAGGGCGGCTCGGGCGGTGGCATCCCCGACATGGACAAGCTGCCGGCCCCGATCCGCACGGTCATGGAGGACGCGTACGGCCACGGTGTCGCCGACGTCTTCCTCTACTCGGCGCCGTTCGCGCTGCTCGCCTTCGTGGTGACGCTGTTCATCAAGGAGGTCGCGCTGAAGAGCAACAAGGCGGAGGCCGACACGAAGGCCGACGTGAAGGCCGACGTGAAGGCCTAGGAAAAGCTCCCGGCCGCGCTTCGAGCGGAGGCGCGGCCGGGTCGGGTACGGAGCGGCGGGCAGGGGACGGCCCGCCGCTCCGTCATTTCTTCTCTCAGGTGCCCTCGGCCTCGCGCGCGACCATGACCTCGATGCCGGCGATCAGGACGTCCAGGGCGTAGCCGAAGTCGCGGTCCCAGAGGGCGCTGAGGTCGTCGTGCGAGGCCCGCTCGTCGAGGATCTCCCTCAGGCCCTCGATCTGGTCCGTGAGCTCCGGGTCGTCCCGGAAGGCGTTCACCGAGTCCACGTAGAACTCGTCCTGCGACATCCCGGCCTCCGCCGCGCGCCGGCCGAACTGGGACTCGATCGTCCCGTAGCCGTACACGAACTGGAAGACCGCCGACATCGCGCTCGGCCGGCGGTCGAGGGAGAGACCGGTCTCCTTGATCGTGTCGTGGATCTTGTGGCCGACGGCGATCGAGTTCGGGCCGATGTTGAGGTACTGGCCGGCGCTCGGCGACATCCACCCGTGGCGGACGAGCATCCGCCGGTAGTCCAGGGCGAGCAGGCGGATCCGCTCCCGCCAGTCCCCGGCGGCGTCGACCGCGGCCAGGTCGATCTCGCCGTAGACGCTGTCCATGGCGTACTCGATGATGTCGTCCTTGGTGTCCACGTACCAGTAGAGGGACATGGCCGTGACGCCCAGCTCGGTCGCGAGCTTGCGCATCGACAGCTTGGCGAGGCCCTCCTCGTCGAGCATCCGGACCGCGGCGGCGACGATCCGGTCCCGGTCGAGCCCGGCCGGGCCCCCGCCGCTGCGGGTGGCCCGCTTCTCCAGCCACACGCTGGAACGCGCCGGGTTCTTGGCCCGATCGGCTGCCTTGACCATCGCGTTCCTCCGTCTGTCAGCGATCCGTCACCATGCTAGGCAGCGACCGGCTGCTCGGGGGCCAGGGTCTTCTCCGCGCGCTCGGCCCGCTTGAGCAGGGCCGCCGCCAGGAGGCCGCCGGCGAAGACGGCGATCGCGCCGACGAGCTGGCTGGTCTGGAGGCCGGAGGCGAAGGCGTCGGAGATCTGCCGCCGCTCGGCCTCGCCGCCGGCGGCGGCCAGGGCGGCCGGGAGCGAGGTCGCGGTCACGGCGACGAGCGCGGCGAAGCGGGCGTTGAGCACGGCGCCGAGGACGGCGACGCCCAGGCCGTTGCCGAACTCGGCCAGGGTGCCGTTGATCCCGGCGCCCACGCCCGCCTTCTCCGGCGGGATCGCGCTCATCAGGGCGTTGGCCATGGCCGGTGAGGCGCCGGCGATGCCGAAGCCCATCAGGACCAGGCCGAGCAGCATCCCCCAGTAGCTGCCGTCCGTGCCGCCGCCGAGCAGCGCGATGGAGGCGAGACCGGCGGCGACCAGCGTCATGCCGAGGACGACGGTGGGCGGGGTGCCGAGCTTCATGACGATCTTCGGGCCGACGCCGGTCAGGTTGAGGCCGACGATCGTCAGGGCGAGCGGCGCCATCCGGAGGCCGGCTTCGAGCGGCTCGTAGCCGAGGACGAACTGCAGGTGCTGGGTGAGCAGGAAGAGCGAGCCGCCCATGCCGAAGACGACCAGGATCGAACCGCCGACGGCACCGATGAACTTCTGGTTCCGGAAGAAGTGCATGTCGAGCATCGGGTACGGGGTGTGCAGCTCCCACAGCGCGAAGGCACCGAGTCCGAGGAGGCCGACGGCCGCCGGGACCAGGACCTGGGCGGAGAGCCAGCCGTGCCCGGGGCCGCTGATGATCGCGTACACGACGGCGGTCATGCCGATGGTGGAGAGCAGCGCGCCGAGCAGGTCGGGGCGCTCGCCCTGGGGGTTCTTGGACTCCGGGACGAGCTTGAGGACGGCGACGAGGGCGACGGCCGCGACCGGGAGGTTGACCAGGAAGATCATTCCCCACCAGAAGTGGTTCAGGATCACGCCGCCGATCAGCGGGCCTCCGGCGAAGCCGAGCGAGGCGACCGTGGACCAGAGCGCGATGGCCTTGACCCGCTCCGAGTCGTCGAAGATCTGCATCACGACGGCGAGGGTGGTGGTCATCAGGAGCGCGCCGCCGACGCCCATGCCCGCGCGGGCGGCGATCAGCTGCGCGGTGGAGCCGGCGAGACCGGCGGCGAGCGAGCCGAGGCCGAAGAGCGCGAGGCCGGCGGCGAGGAGCTTCTTGCGGCCGTAGCGGTCGGCGGCGTTGCCGGCGGTGAGCAGCAGGCCGGACTGGACGAGCGAGTAGGCGTTGATCATCCACTGGATGTCGGAGGTGGACGCGTGGAGTTCGGAGGTCAGGGAGGGGATGGCGACGCTGAGCACGGTGTTGTCGAGCAGCACCGTGAGCTGGGCGAGGCAGATGACGCCGAGGATCAGCCAGCGCTGGGGGTGGCCGCCGCCGGTGGCTGCTGTCATGGGAGGGACTCCTTGTACGGTGTACGAGGCCGGGACTCGTACACCGTACAGGAGTTTCTCGTACGCCGTATAGGAGTTATTTCCTCTGCGTGAGGTCGTAGAAGGCGGTGCCGTCGACGGTGACCTTCTCGAAGGTGTCCTCCACCCACGAGGTGATCTCGCTGCCGCCGCCCATGCCACCGCCCATCCCTCCGCCGGAGGCGATGAAGTAGTGGATCTCCCCCTCGGCGACGTACTGCTTGAACCGGGCGAGCGTCGGGGACGGATCGCTGCCGTTGAAGCCGCCGATCGCCATGACGGGCTTCTCGGTGGCGAGCTGGTAGCCGGCGGCGTTCTGCGCGCCGACGGTGGCGGCGACCCAGGTGTGGTCGTCGGCGCCGGCCAGGAGCTTCCGCTTCGCCTCGGCGCCGACCTTGGAGCCGTTGAGGAGCCCGCCCACGGCGCCGGGACGGGCGCCCTCGGGAAGCTGCGCGGGACCACCGCCGGGGGCCTGCCCCATGCCCTGACCGCCGGGGGCCTGGCCCATGCCCTGACCGCCGGGGGCCTGGCCCATGCCCTGGCCGCCGGGCGGCATGCCCTGGCCCTGGCCGGCCGGGCCCGGGCCGTACAGGACGAATCCCCGGGGGCCGCCGCGCATCCCCGGGCCCCGGCCGCCGGCCGCCGCGCCCGACGGGCCCGCCGTCACGATCGAGCCCTGGTGGCCGTCGGCCAGCGTGGCCAGGGCGTACGCGAAGGGGCCCGCGAGCCCCGCCGCCAGGCCGAGGCCCGCCGCCGCGAGCCCGAGGCGCCGGTCGACCCGGCCCGCGAACAGCAGCCCGAGGGCCGCGACGACGCCCGCCACCAGGACCGTCCAGCGCAGCCACGGCAGCCAGTCCGGCGTACGGCCGAGCAGCGTCCAGGCCCACCAGGCCGTCACCGCCACCGTCACCGCGAGCGCCGCCGAGGCGGCCCACCGGGTCCGCTCCTCCCACAGCACGACCGCGCCCATGCCGATCAGCGCCGCGAGGTACGGGGCCAGGGCCACCGTGTAGTACTCGTGGAAGATGCCGGCCATGAAGCTGAAGACGGCGAGCGTCATCAGGAGCGAGCCGCCCCACACCAGGAACGCCGAGCGTGCCGTGTCCGTCCGGGGTGCCCGCCAGGTGACGACGAGTCCGGCGACCAGCAGGAGCAGCGCGGCCGGCAGCAGCCAGGAGATCTGACCGCCGACCTGGTCGTTGAACATGCGGCCGATGCCGGTCTCGCCCCAGCCGCCACCGGCACCGCCACCCCGGCCGGGCAGCTCCATGCCTGCGGGCAGGTCCATGCCCGTGCCGCCCCGGCCCCCGCCGCCGACGCTGCCGACCTCGTCGCCGTTGAGGCGGCCGAGACCGTTGTAGCCGAAGGTCAGCTCCAGGAAGCTGTTGTTCTGCGAGCCTCCGACGTACGGACGGGAGGACGCCGGCCACAGCTCGACCAGGGCCACCCACCAGCCCGCCGAGACGAGCATCGCGAGCCCGCCCAGGGCGAGCCGGCCGAGCCGCCGCCCGAACCCGCCCGGCGCGCACACCAGGTACACGAGCGCGAGCGGCGGAAGGATCAGGAAGGCCTGGAGGGTCTTCGCGAGGAACGCGACGCCGAAGGCCACGCCCGCCCACACGAGCCACCTCGCGGCGCCCCGGTCCCGCTCCAGGGCGCGCAGCACGCAGTACACCGCGACCGTCATGAGCAGCGCGAGCAGCGCGTCCGGGTTGTTGAAGCGGAACATCAGCGCGGCGACCGGCGTCAGCGCGAGGACCGCGCCCGCGATCAGGCCCGCGCCGGCGGAGAACCGGCGCCGGACGGCCGCGTGGAGCACGGCGACCGTGCCCACCCCCATGAGCACCTCGGGCACGAGGATCTGCCAGGAGCCGAGCCCGAAGAGGCGGACGGAGAGCGCCATCGGCCAGAGCGCGGCCGGCGGCTTGTCGACGGTGATGGCGTTGGCCGCGTCGAGGGAGCCGAAGAAGAAGGCCTTCCAGCTCTGGGAGCCCGCCTGGACGGCGGCGGAGTAGAAGGAGTTGGCGTAACCGGAGGCGCTCAGGTTCCACAGGTAGAGCAGCGCGGTGGCGGCGAGCAGGCCGAGGAGGGCGGGCCGGACCCAGGGGCGGTCCTCGGCGCGTCCGCGCCACAGCCGGGCGAACCGGCCGGTGCGGGGCGCCGCGTGGACGGCGGGGGACAGCGTGGTCATCGTTCGTTCCTTGCTGGAGCGCGGTCCGGGAAGACCCAGAGGCGGAAGAGGAGGAAGCGCAGGACGGTCGCGGCGAGGTTGGCGACGATCAGGACGGCGAGCTCGGTGGAGTGCGCCGGATCGCCGGTCGCCGCGCCGAGGGCGGCGAGCGAACCGCTCGTCAGGGCGAGGCCGATGGCGAAGACCACGAGCCCCTGCGCCTGGTGGCGGACGGCCCGGTCCCGGCCCCGTACGCCGAAGGTGAGGCGCCGGTTGGCGGCCGTGTTGCCGACGGCGGAGACGAGGAGGGCGGCGGCGTTGGCGAGCTGCGGGCCGAGGCCGAGCCGGAAGGCCGAGTACAGCGCGAGGTAGCAGAGCGTGGACAGGACCCCGACCACGCAGAAGCCGACGAGCTGGCGGGCGAGGCCGCCCGGCACGCCGTTCAGCTCACGGTCCCGGGGGTCGTCGCCGAACGGCCGGGCGAGCCGGTCGAGGGGCAGCGAACCGGTCGCGAGGGCCCGCCCCACCCGCCACACGCCCTTCAGGTCGTCGGTGGCGGTCTTCACGATGTGGACGGTCGAGTCCGGGTCGTCGACCCAGTCCACCGGCACCTCGTGGATGCGCAGCCCGGCCCGCTCGGCGAGGACCAGCATCTCCGTGTCGAAGAACCAGCCGGTGTCCTCCACCATCGGCAGGAGCCGCTCGGCGACCTCCCGCCGTATCGCCTTGAACCCGCACTGCGCGTCGGAGAACCGGGCGGCGAGCGAGGAGCGCAGGATCAGGTTGTAGGCGCGCGAGACGAACTCCCGCTTCGGCCCGCGCACCACCCGCGAGGAGCGGGCGAGCCGGGAGCCGATCGCCAGGTCCGAGTGGCCGGAGATGAGCGGCGCGACCAGCGGGAGCAGCGCGTTGAGGTCGGTGGACAGGTCCACGTCCATGTAGGCGAGGACGGGCGCGTCCGAAGCCGACCACACGGTCCGCAGCGCCCGGCCGCGGCCCTTCTGTTCGAGCCGTACGGAGCGCACCTCGGGCAGCTCGGCCGCGAGCGCGGCGGCGACGGCGGGCGTGGTGTCGGTGGAGGCGTTGTCGGCGACGGTGACGCGGAAGCCGTACGGGAAGGTCCTCAGGAGGTGCTCGTGGAGCCGGCGGACGCACGGCTCCAGGTCCTTCTCCTCGTTGTAGACGGGGATCACCACGTCCAGGACGGGCCGTCCGGCGACGTCCACCGGCAGGTGCTCCCGGGCGGGGAGGGCTTCCTCGATGGTCTGGGTTGGCATGCTCCGACACTCGCCGGGGCCGCTGTCACGGCCGTGTGATGAGCCTGTGGCCTGCCTGTGAGTCCGGTGCGGCGTCCCGTACGGCGTCCTCCCGGGCGGCTTGTGCGGCGTCCTCCCCGGCGGCGTGTGCGGCGGGCAGCCGGACGGTGAAGACGGTCCGGCCGGGGGCGCTCTCGACGCCCGCCTCCCCGCCGTGCGCGAGCACGACCGCGCGGACGATGGCGAGGCCGAGGCCGGTGGATCCGGCGTGCCGGGAGCGCGAGGCGTCGCCGCGCGCGAAGCGCTCGAAGACGGCAGGGAGCAGTTCGGGCGCGATGCCGGGGCCGTCGTCCTCGATCTCGACGAGGACGGCCGACGCCTCCGCGCGGACACGGGCGGTGACCTTGGTGCCGGGCGGGGTGTGGGTGCGGGCGTTGGCGAGGAGGTTGACCAGGACCTGCTGGAGCCGGGCGCCGTCGGCCCGTACGGCCGGGCCGTCCGTGGGCAGTTCGAGGCGCCAGTGGTGCTCGGGTCCGGCGGCGCGGGCATCGCTCACGGCGTCCACGACGAGCGGGACGAGGTCGGTGGTCTCGTACGAGAGGGGGCGGCCGGCGTCGAGCCGGGCGAGCAGCAGGAGGTCCTCGACCAGACCGGTCATCCGGGTCGCCTCGGACTCGATCCGGCCGAGGGCGTGCCGGGTGTCGGGGCCGCACTCCTCGCGGCCGCGCCGGGTGAGCTCCGCGTATCCCCGGATCGAGGCGAGCGGGGTGCGCAGCTCGTGGCTGGCGTCCGCGACGAACTGCCGGACCCGGGTCTCGCTCTGCTGGCGGGCGTCGAGGGCCGAGTGGACGTGGTCGAGCATCCGGTTGAGGGCCGCGCCGACCTGACCGACCTCGGTGCGCGGGTCGGCCTCCGCCTCCGGGACCCGCTGATGGAGCGCCACCTCTCCGCTGTGCAGGGGGAGCCGGGCGACCTGCCGGGCGGTGGCGGCGACCCGGCGCAGCGGGCGGAGGGCGACCCGGACGAGCACGGTGCCGGCGAGCGAGGCCGCGACGAGCCCGGCACCGGTGACGCTCAGTTCGACGAGGACGAGGGTGGAGAGGGCGTCCTCCACCTCGGTGAGGGGGATGCCGACGAGGAACGCGCCGCGGCCTCCGACCGCGGACTCGACCCGGTACGCGCCGAGTCCGCCGGGCAGGTCGACGGTGTGCGGGCGGCCGTCTCGGGGGACGGCGGCGAGCACGGCCCGCTGCGCCGCGTCGAGCTCCTCGATCCGGAACTTCGGCCCGTAGACGCCACTGTCGTCGGCCTCCGCCTGGTACCCGGCGGAGGAGACGCCGTCATCCGTGAGGACGGCCCCGAGCGTGCCCGCCGGCACCCCCGGCCCGATGACGAAGGCAAGCGACTCACGGTCCCGTACGGGATCGGGCGCGACCTTGACGCCCGGCGGCCCGGAAGCCCGGTTCGAGACGGCCCGCACCTGCTCGTCGGCCTGGTCGTACAGGTACGAGCGGAACGCGATGGTCGTCACCGTCCCGATCACCGCCGCGACGACCGCGATCAGCGCGACCGCCGAGACGACGAGCCGCGTCCGCAGCGACCACGGCCGCCCTCGTCGTACGCGCACGGGGGCTACTCCCCCGGCTTGATCAGATAGCCGGCCCCACGCCGGGTGTGGATCATCGGCGAGCGGCCGGCGTCGATCTTCCGGCGCAGGTAGGAGATGTAGAGCTCGACGACGTTGGCCTGGCCGCCGAAGTCGTACGACCAGACCCGGTCGAGGATCTGCGCCTTGCTGAGCACCCGCCGCGGGTTGCGCATGAGGTAGCGCAGCAGCTCGAACTCGGTCGCGGTGAGGTGGATGGAGTCACCGCCCCGGGTGACCTCGTGGCTGTCCTCGTCGAGGGTCAGGTCCCCCACGGTGAGCAGTGACTCGCTGCGCGTCTGCGCGGCCCCGGACCTGCGGATGAGGCCGCGCAGCCGGGCCACGACCTCCTCCAGGCTGAAGGGCTTGGTGACGTAGTCGTCGCCGCCGGCGGTGAGCCCGGCGATGCGGTCCTCGACGGCGTCCTTCGCGGTCAGGAACAGCACGGGTACGTCCGGCAGTTCGCGGCGGATCGAACCGAGCAGGCTCAGCCCGTCGGCGTCCGGGAGCATGATGTCGAGGATGACAGCGTCGGGCCGGAACTCGCGTGCGGAGCGGAGGGCGGCGGCCCCGTCCCCGGCGCTGCGGACCTGCCAGCCCTCGTAGCGCAGGGCCATGGAGAGCAGCTCGGCGAGGGAGGCCTCGTCGTCGACGACGAGGACCCGGACGGCGGTCCCGTCGACGCGGAGCATGTCGGCGTGGGTGCTGGTGCGGGCGCTGGTGCTTCGCGTGGTCACGGTCATGGCTCCCACGGTGGGGGCCGCCGCTGAGAGGCCTCTTTCCCTTTCCTGTGAATTCCCTGAGAAAGCTCCCGGGGGCCCTCGGGGAGGGTCAGCGGCTCCTCGGGGAGGGTCAGCGGCTCACCGTTTCACGTGAAACATCGCGGCACCGTTCTCGTACAGGACCCGCCGGAGCCAGTCGTCGCCGAGCCCGAGGCGTTCGAGGGCGTGGAGCTGGTGGACGTACGGATACGGGATGTTCGGGAAGTCCGAGCCGAGGAGGATCCGGTCGCCGAGGTCGAGGAGCCGCTTGCGCTCGGCCGTGGGGAAGGGCGCGAGCCGCTCGCTGAAGTCGGTGAAGGCCATGGTGGTGTCGAGGTGGACGCCCTCGTACCGCTGGGCCAGGTCCAGGAAGTCGCCGTACTCCGGCATCCCCATGTGCGCGACGATCACCCGCAGCCTCGGGTGCCGGGCCAGCAGCCGCCCCATGGGGCCGGGCCCGGTGAAGTTCCCCGGAGCGGGCCCGGAGCCGCAGTGCACGACGACGGGGGTGCCGCTGTCGGCGAGGGCTCCCCAGGAGCCGTCGAGTTCGATGTCGGTCGGATCGAAGCCGCCCACCTGGAGGTGCACCTTGAACACCCGGGCGCCGGCGTCGAGCGCCTGGTGGACGTACGTGGTGACACCCGGCTCGGGGAAGAGCGTCGCGGTGTGCAGGCAGTCGGGGGTGCGGGCCGCGAAGTCGGCGGCCCAGGAGTTCAGCCAGGCGGCCATCCCGGGCTTGTGCGGGTAGAGCATCGCGGTGAAGGCGACCACGCCGAACCCGCGCAGGAGGGCGAGCCGGCGCTCCTCCTCCTCGCGGTAGGCGATGGGCCACTCCACGCCGGTGAGGGGCCCCACGGCGTCGAAGTACGCCCAGACCTTGTCGAGGACGTTCTGCGGCATGAAGTGCGTGTGCACGTCGACGAGCCCGGGGATCCCGAGCCGCTCGACGAGGGCCGGGATGCCGTGAGCCGAGAGGTCGCGGGCCGGGATGCCGTGGGCCGAGAGGTCGCGAGCCGGGGTGCCGCGGGCCGGGGTGCCGTCACTCTCGCTCAAAGCCGTAGCTCCGCTCGACCTTGCCGATGTGGACGCTGTAGCTGTCGTACCAGTGCTCCCGCCCGTACGCCTTGGCGGCCTGGTGCTCGGCGTCGAGGCGCCAGGCGTCGAGGGACTCCAGGTCGCGGAAGTAGGCGACGGTGATGCCGATGCCGCCGGGGGTGCGGGCGGACTCGTAGCCGAGGAAGCCGGGGAGGTCCCGGACGATCTCCTGCATCCGGGCGGAAGTCTCGGCGTAGCCCTCGGGGGCCTCGGGACGGACGGAGGTGAACACGGCGGTGTAGTAGGGCGGTTCGAGGCCCGCCACCAGCTTCGGGGTCATGTGATCACCCTCGCCGGGACGGCGGCGGGATGTCCACGGCGCCCCGGGAAAGGGATCCAAGACTTTACGAAGCGGGAGGAGGGCTCAGAAGAGCCCTTCCTGGGCGCTCTCGACCACGGGAGCGGCCACCGGAACGACCGGAACCGAGAAGCCCTCCCCCTCCCCTGCGGCCTCGAGGATCCAGCCGCGCATGAGCCGGGTGTCCAGGGCGAGGCAGCGCCCGTCGGGGGCGAGGAGGTGCAGGTCGGGCCCGGCGGCGGCGAGCAGCCGCCCGGTGACGACGCCGCCGCCGACGAGCTCGGCGACCGTGCCGTCGAGGCGCGGCAGCCCGTCGAGGCGGAACACCCCGGCATGGTCCCGTGCGGCGAACTCCAGCGGTTCCAGGGTCTCCGTCCAGCCGCCGACGGCCCGCGCGCGCCGGTACAGCTCCTCGACCTCACGGGCCCGCTCCCCGGCGGGCGGCAGGGCGTGCCGCAACACCTCCTCGGTGCGCCGGGCGGCCATCAGCGGGCCCCGGCCGAGCCAGCTGAAGGCGACGGCCCCCTGCTCCAGGAGCCGGGTCTCGCCCCGGGCCTCGGCGGTGATCCCGACCTTGGTCATCCCGGGTCCGAACCAGGCCAGGTAGACGCGGTACGGCTGCGGGTCGTCCGCGACGGTGTCGGCGGCGACGGAGTGGGCCCGGTCGAGCCGCGCGCACTCCGGGCACCGCCCGCCGGTGGACCGGCCGGGCACGACGGCCTCCAGGGGGCAGGGGTTTCCCCGGGCGCCGGGGCACCGCCGGACGCCGACGGCCCGGAAGGCGAGCCGCTGCCCGTACGCGAGCGTGCTGACGCGCCCGCCCCGCCACCGCAGCCCGGGCGCTCCGCCGGCCCAGTCGATCCCCCGAGACCACCACTCCACGCCGCCGCGCCTCCCTATGCATCCCCGGATGCCGTCCAGTCTCCGTCACATCCGTTTCCAGCCCCCGGCCCGGAACCCCCGGGGCCATCAGACCGGCGTCCTTCCTCCCGGCCAACGCGCCGGCCGGGGAGGAAGGACGCTCCCCCGAGGAGCGGACGGTCCGGCGCGCGTCGAACGACTGGTACGACGCGCGCTTCCCGAACCCGTCGGCGGTGGGCCCGGTCAGGGCAGGACGTAGATGCGGGTGCCGTCCGGGGCCGGGGTGCCCACCTCGCGCATGCAGCCGCGTTCGAGGAGGAGGCGGACGCAGTCCCGGACGCGTTCGCCGGAGAGGCCGGTGCGGCGGGTGACGTCCTGGGGCCGGTAGCGCACCCCGCCCCGGACGAGCGCGGGCGCCAGGCAGGAGGCGACCGTCCGCATGTCCCCGGTGATGGCCCAGGACTCCACGAGCTCCTGCGGCGTGAGGGCGACGGCGGCGCCGGTGCGCTGGCGGGGCACGGCGAGCCGCTCCAGGGAGTCGGCGACCCTGGAGAGGCTCTGCCGGGTCTCGCGGAGCAGCTCCGCGTACTCGGCGTGCTCGGCGTACGCGACGGCCTGTTCGTCGAACCGCCCCTCGAGCCGTACGAGGACGTCGACGAGCTCCGGCGGCAGCAGGAACCCGGCGTGCACCGGCGAGGGTTCGAGCCCGTACCCGCCGTACCGCTGGATCGCGGCCACGACCCCCGCCGTCCACGCCCGGAACGGCCCGGCCTCCGGTCTCCGGCAGGCCCCGACGAGCTGCACGAGCCCCTCCAGGCTCACCATCCGGGTCGACGCACGGATTCCGGTGGACCGGCCGGGGAACCCCGTGCCCCCGTCGAGCTCCCGTGCGGCCGCGAGGCACTCCTCGGGCAGGGTCACGGTCCGCAGCGCCTCCCGCGTCCCCGCGTATCCGAGGCGCTTCGCCACGTCCACCACCGGGAACCAGTGGGTCCCGTCCGGCGCGGTCAGCCGCCGCAGGGGCGCTCCGGTGGCGACGTACACCAGGTCATCGATGTCGATCGCGTCCATCGATCATCACCTCCGCCTCGCAAGCTAGGCCGAGGGCATATTCAACTGACATGCAAATCAGACGGGTTCACCCGAAAGGGGAGGGTTCTCGGCGATTCTGCCGAGAACCCTCCCCTCCGTGCGGCCGACTCCGTGCGCCCGACGCCGTCCGCCTGGCTCCGTCTGCCTACTTGGCGACGAACTGCGTGAGGATCGCCTGCACCTCGTAGATGTCGACCCCCTTGGTGAAGGTCTTCTGGATCGGCAGCTGGCTGCCCGAGATCCAGATCTTCAGCTCGGCGTCCAGGTCGAAGGTGCCGGCCGTCTCGACGGCGAAGTGCGTGATGCTCCGGTAGGGGATCGAGTGGTACTCGACCTTCTTGCCGGTGATCCCCTGCTTGTCGACGAGGACGAGCCGCCGGTCGGTGAAGAAGATCGTGTCGCGGATCAGCAGGTACGCGGCGTGCACCTGCTCCCCCTGACCGAGCAGCCGCGCGTAGTCCTGCTGCGCCTGCGCCGGATCGATCGCGTGCGCGTTCCCGAAGAGCGCCATGCCCCAAACCCCCACATCCGATGAGAAAGAAAGATCATCTGACCCTAACGCCCGCCCCGGAAAGCCCGCTACGGTCCTGCGGGCCTGCCGTTGCGCACCCACCCGCACTAGGATCCGGACCATGGTTCTGACCATGAACGACGTGGACCGGTTCGAGGCCTCCCGGCCCCGCCTGGAGGCGATCGCCTACCGCCTCCTCGGCTCGGCGAGCGAGGCCGAGGACGCCGTGCAGGACACCTTCCTGCGCTGGCAGGCCGCCGACGTCGACCGCATCGAGGTTCCCGAGGCCTGGCTGACGAAGGTCCTCACCAACCTCTGCCTCACCCAGCTCACCTCGGCCCGCGCCCGGCGCGAGACCTACGTCGGCGAGTGGCTGCCGGAGCCGCTCCTCGCCGGCGACCCGATGCTCGGCCCCGCCGACACCGCCGAGCAGCGCGAATCGGTCTCGTACGCGGTCCTCGCCGTCATGGAGCGCCTCTCCCCCAACGAGCGCGCGGTGTACGTGCTGCGGGAGGCCTTCGACTACCCGCACCGGGAGATCGCCGAGATCCTCGACATCACCGAGGCCTCCAGCCAGCAGATCTTCCACCGCGCGAAGAAGCACGTCGCCGCCGGCAAGGCCCGCACCGAGATCGACGAGGCCGAGGCCCGCCGGATCGTCGAGGAGTTCCTCGCGGCCGCCACCAGCGGCCGCACCGAGCCGCTCGTACGGCTGCTCACGGGCGACGCCATCTCGATCGGCGACGGCGGCGGCAAGGTCCCGGCGCGCGCCAAGGCGTTCGAGGGCGCACTCGCGGTCGCGAAGTTCATGCGGGGCCTCTTCAAGCCCAGCGTCGCCAAGCGGAACGTGGTCGGCGGTTCGCCCGACGTCTACGCGACGACCGCCAACGGCTCCCCCGCCCTCGTGGCCGTGCTCGACGGCCGGGTCGTCGGCGTCATGTGCCTGGAGGTCACCGCCGAGGGCATCACCGCCTTCCGCAACCAGGTGAACCCCGACAAGCTCGAACGCGCGACGAGGCACTGGGCGGCCTCCGACCACGGCGCCCCCCTGGTGGAATCCGCCTTCTAGCCCTTGTGACTCACGTCACACACCACACCTGTCAGGAAACGTCGGGCTGCCCGGTTCAAGGGTCGACACCGCGCGAGACAGGAGCAGGCACATGCAGCAGCACCGGATCATCGTCCTCGGAGCCGGCTACACCGGAGCCATCGCCGCCGGACGCCTCGCCAAGCAACTCCACCGCGAGGACGTCGCCATCACCCTCGTCAACCCCGAGCCCGACTTCGTCGAGCGCGTCCGGCTGCACCAGCTGGCGGCCGGCCAGGAGCTCCCGCACCGGCCCTTCGGCGAGATGTTCGCGGGGACGGGCGTCGAACTGAAGCTGGCGACGGTGACGGCGGTCGACGCCGAACGCCGGACCGTCTCGGTCGCCGCCGCAAGCGGCGCCGAGGAACTGGAGTACGACACCCTCGTCTACGCCCTCGGCAGCGGCTGGAACACCCAGGGCGTCCCGGGCACCGCCGAGCACGCCCACGATATCTCCAGCCGCCCCGGGGCGCTCCGGCTGCGCGAGCGCCTGGCCGCCCTGGAGGCCGGACAGTCCGTGGTCGTCGTCGGAGGCGGCCTCACCGGCCTGGAGGCCGCGACCGAGATCGCCGAGGCCCGCCCGGACCTCGCCGTCACGCTCGCCGCCCGCGGCGAACTCGGCGACTGGCTCTCGGACAAGGGCCGGCAGCACGTGCGGAAGGTCTTCGCCGGCCTCGGCATCACCGTGCTCGAACACACGGCGGTCACCACCGTCGAGGCGGACCGCGTCACCACCGCCGAAGGCCCGGTCCCGGCCGCGGTCACCGTGTGGACCACCGGCTTCGCCGTCCACCCGATCGCGCGCGCCACCACCCTGGAGGTCGCCGACAACGGCCAGATCGTGGTCGACGGGACGATGCGCTCGGTCTCGCACCCGGACGTGTACGCCGTCGGCGACGCGGCCCTCGCCATGGGCCCGTGCGACAAGCCGCTGCGGATGTCGTGCGCCTCGGGCACCCCCATGGCCTGGCAGGCGGCCGACGCCATCGCGGCCCGCCTCACCGGCGGAAAGCTCCCGAAGGCCCACCTTCGCTACTTCAACCAGTGCATCTCCCTGGGCCGCAGGGAAGGCCTCATCCAGTACGTCACCGCCGACGACCGCTCGGTCCGCGCGGCCCTGACGGGCCGACTCGCCGCCGGCTACAAGGAACTGATCTGCAAGGGCGCGGCCTGGGGCGTGGCCCACCCGAAGCTCGGCTTCCGCACCCGCCCCCGCCGCGTCCTGAACCACCGCCTCACCCCGGTCGAGGCCACGGCCTGACCCCACCCGCGCCCCGGGCGCTCCCCCGAGGAGCGCCCACCCCGCGGTTGCTGTACTTCGCTGCTGTACGACCAGGAAACGCAAGAGGCCCGGACTCTCGTCCGGGCCTCTTACCTGTGTGCACTCGGCAGGATTCGAACCTGCAACCTTCTGATCCGTAGTCAGATGCTCTATCCGTTAAGCTACGAGTGCTTGTTTTTAGTTCTTGTCTCCGTTTCCCGGCCTTTCGGCCCGCTGTCCCGGCGACAGGAAGAACATTACATGAGTCCCGCCGTCATGTGAAATCCGTTCCCCACACCCCTTGTGACCTGCGGAAACGCCAGAGTGGGGGTCAGTGGGGGAGTTGTCGTGGCGGGGGCGGGCGGGGTGGGAATCCCCGGAAAGAGACCTGGGTCACACCGTCGAGGGGCGAAGGCGGGGCGCGCGCTCGGGGACCGGGCCGGGAACGGCCGAAGCCCCGGCTTCGGGGCCGGGGCTTCGGTAGGGGCGGAGGCGGAGGGATTTGAACCCTCGATGGGCTTTAAGACCCAAACCGCATTAGCAGTGCGGCGCCATAGACCGGACTAGGCGACGCCTCCTCGCACCTCGCGCATACGCGGGTGGTGCGTGCAGATGATGACACAGGCGAACCGGCTGTCACCAATCGATTCTCACCGTACTAGTCCTTCGGGGTCCAGGGCAAAGCCCCGCGTGCCCCCGTGCCGTTCTCGTGGCCCCCGCCCGGCGCACCCCGCTTGCGCAACGCGGGGGCGCCCGGAGCGTTAGAGGGGGCGGGCGCGTCGTGCATCCGCGCTCGTCGTGCTTCCCGCGCTCCTGGAGATCCGAATGCTGCGCAGTCTCGTCCTCGCCACCCTCGCCACCGCCGCCGTCGGGACCGCCGGTCTCGGCCCCCTGCCGCCGCTGACACTGTTCTCGTCGCCCGACACGCTGACCGTCACGGTCGAGAAGAGCGGCGACACGAGGGCCGACGGCTCCTTCCGGCTGACCTGCGGCGACCGTGCCGAGGGCGACCACCCGGCCGCCGAGGACGCCTGCGGGCGACTGGAGCAGTTGGCGAAGGAGGGCGGCGATCCGTTCCGGCCCGTCCCCCGGGACCAGATGTGCACCCAGGTGTACGGCGGGCCCGCCCTCGCCCACGTCACCGGCGTCTGGCAGGGCCGCCGGGTGGACGCCCGCTTCTCCCGGGCGAACGGGTGCGAGATCGACCGCTGGGAGAATCTGGAGCCGTTGCTTCCCCTCGTCCGGGGGTGACGCCCGGAGGCTCCCTTAGACTCCCCTCAGTGACAGGCTGCGGCCCGCGGGGCAAGATGGGGCCGGCCGGCCGAAGGGCAAGCACATTGCAGTGCGTCAGGGAGGAAGCGTCGTCGTGAGCAGCAGGCCATCCCGAGGCGCTGCTCGCCTCGCAGCCATACTCGACGCCCTCCCCGACGGCCTCGTGCTCGTCAACTGCAACGGCACGGTCGTCAACGCCAACACCATCGCCCTCGGCATGTTCGAGACGCCGGGCACCGCGCTCGTCGGGCGCGGCCTGCTCGATCTGCTGCCCACCTTCGACTCGCGCCTCATCCCCGGCTCCATGCGCCGCCCCGACGGCGCCGACGAGCGGGGCCGCACCAAGCCGACCCGGATGATCGCCCGCCGCACGGACGGCTCCGAGTTCCCCGTCGAGGTGACCAGCGCCAGCCTGGAGGACGGCCGCGAGGCCTACGACTCGTACGGCGGCTACACCGGCGACGAGCTGCTCATGCTCGTCGTGCGCGACCTCACCGGCACCCTCGACACCGAGGCCGAACTCGCCCGCTCGCAGCGGCAGACCGAGATGATCCTGCGCGCCGCGGCCGAGGGCGTCGTCGGCACCGACACGGACGGCCGGGTCGTCCTCGTGAACCCCGCCGCCGCGCAGATCCTCGGCTATCGCGCCGGCGAGCTCGGCGGCCAGGAGCTGCACCCGCTGATCCTCGCCAAGCGCGCCGACGGCGAGCCCTTCCCGTACGAGGAGTCGCCGCTCGCCGACACCCTCAAGTCCGGCCGCAAGCACCGGGTCCGGGGGCAGGCCCTGTGGTCGAAGAAGGGCGAGCGGGTCCCGGTCGACCTGACGACCGCTCCGGTACGGGACGGGGACCAGCTCGTCGGCGCGGTGATGACCTTCACCGACCGCAGGCCGTACGAGGAGCTCGTCGAGAAGCACGCCGCCGAGCTCGCCGACCTGGCCGAGCGGCACGCGGCGGAGCGCGAGGCGCAGACGGAGAAGTACGCCTCCCTGGCCGCCCGGCACGAGCAGCTGACCGCCGTCCTCGCCGAGTCGCTGCGCGGACCCCTGGAGGAGCTGCGCACCCAGCTGGGCACCCTCGCCGCCGACGACGCCGGGCAGCTGTGGCCCGAGGCCAACCGGGTCCTGCACCACCTGGCCGCCGGGTACGCCCGGATGACCTCCCTCGTCGACAACGTCCTCGGCTACCAGCGGCTCGACGCCGGCGCGGAGAAGCTGGACAAGGCCGTCGTGCTGCTCGACGGGATCGTGTCCGGCGGCATCGACGGCGCCGTCGAGCTGATCGGGCCCGGCCGCGCCCAGTTCGCCGTGCACGCGCCGCCCATCGAGGCCGAGGTGGACGCGGCGCGCCTGACGACCGCGCTCGCGCACCTCGTCGCGGACGTCGCCGGCGTCGACGCGACCGGCAAGAGCAAGGCCGAGCGGACCCCGAGCGACTCCACGATCGTCGTCGCGGCCGCACAGCGCGGTGACGTCGTACGCATCGAGGTCCGCGGCCCGTACGCGGGCGGCGACCCGGTGCACGGGCCCGTCGTGCGCGGGGTGCGCTGTCCCCGTCGGGGGCGGTGCCGAGGACGACGCACACGTGGTCGGGCGAGTTCCAGCCGAGGGCGGCGGCCCGGGACACGGCCCCTTCGTCC
>NZ_JBEXSZ010000049.1:0-50160 GCF_040613865.1 Streptomyces sp. NPDC006197
CGCCCTTCTTCCATGCCTTCAGCTGGTCCACCTGCGTCCCGGCGAGCTGCTCGACCAGCTTCTTCGCGTCGCCGCTCGCTCCCGCGACCGCGCCTCCCCGGCCCCTCGCTTCCCTTCCGGCGCCCCCCGGCGCTTCCCCCTCGGGCCGTCAGTCGCGGGAGCGGGCGCGCGAGCGGGTCAGGGCGAGGGCGCCGCCGCCGGCGACGAGGAGGGCGAGCGCCCCGGCCGCGATGTACAGGGTGGTGGAGCTGCCGCCGGTCTCGGCGAGGTTCTCGGTGGGCGTGGTGCCGCCGTTGTTCGTCTTGATGCCGCCGGCGTCGCTCGGCTTGGCCGAGGGCTGCTGCGCGGGCCGCTCGCTCGGCTTCCGGGTGGGCCGGTCGGTCGGCTTCCCGGTGGGCTTCTGGGTCGGGGCCGTGCCCTTGGGCGTCTCGCAGGTGGCCTCGGCGAGGGTCACCGTGCCGTTGACCTCGGCGACGCCGAGCTTCAGCGGGTCGACCGCCACCTTGAGTTCGAGGGCCGTGGCCGCGGCGGTGCGGGTGGTGGTGGAGGTGCGGGAGAGGTCCAGGGTGACCTGGCCGACGCCCGGCACGGCGACCTGGGTCCGGCCGCCCGCGGACAGGGTGGTCTTCTTGCCGAACACGGTCACGTGACCGAGGACGTTGGACTCGGCGACCGGCTTCTTCCCCACCTCGCACAGCGCCTTGGAGGTGACCTTCTCGACCTCGACGAGGGAGAGCAGCGGGAGGCCGGGGACGTGCACGCGCGCCTTCACGAGGTTGACGTACCCCTCGGCCTTCTTCTCGTCCACGGTCGCGTCCGCGGTGGCGACGTCGGCCTTGAGGAGGTCGACCGGCTTCCCGCCCTCGGCCCCCCGCACCTTCACGGAGAGCGCGGTCTCGTTCTCGCTCGCCGGCGCCTCGACCTCGTTGAGGGAGGTCCGCACCGGCACGTCCACGGTCTTGCCGAGGAGGGAGACGTCGAGGCCGGCCCGCAGCACGACGGCGGTGGAGCGCCCTTCGCCGCCCGTGGCGTGCGCCGCCGGGGCCGCGAGGAGCACCGGTCCGACGGCCAGGGCGGCGACGGTCGCGGCAGCGGCGGAACGGCGTACGGGCAGACGGAAGGTGTTGCTGTTCAAGATGGTGGAACCCCCACAGGAGACATGGCGTCGCCGGGCCGCTCACCACGGGGACGGTGGGTCGGTGCGGCCTCGGCGACTTGAGACACCGGAATCTTTACGCACGGAGAGTGAACCGGCAGTCGCCTGACGTGAGTTCACTCCAAAGGGGGGTTTCCGTGTTCATTTTCGATTTTTTTCGACACAACCGTTCTCAGCCACCCCGCGTGTTTCGTACGGAGTGCCGTGTGCGCGAGAAGTGAGAACGATCCACGGCTGACCAGGGTCACGGATCGTCAACCCGAGGATCTCCTGTAGATTAATTTAGGCCAGCCTAACCTAAGCGATCGAAGGACTCCGTGAGCATCGAGGTCTACCGGGACGCCTGGGGCGTCCCCCATCTGCGGGCCGCCGACCCGGAGGAACTCGCCTTCGCCCAGGGGCGGGTCACCGCCCGCGACCGCGCCTGGCAGCTGGAGGTCGAGCGGCACCGGGCCCAGGGCACCACCGCCGCCTTCCTCGGCGCCGCCGAGCTCGGCTGGGACGCCTTCGTCCGGCGGGCCCGGCTCGCCGACACCGCCCGCCGCTGCTTCGAGCGGCTCGCGGCGACCGACCCGGCGACGGCCGCGTGGGTACGCGCGTACGTGGCCGGGGTCGACGACGGTCTCGCCGAAGGGGCGGACCGCGCACCCGAGTTCGCCGAGACCGGCCTCACGGCCGGCCGGTGGGAGCCGTGGACCCCGCTCGCCGTCTGGCTCTCGACCCACATCCTCTTCGCCGGCTTCCCCACCAAACTGTGGCGGGACGAGGTCGCCCGGCGGCTCGGAGAGGAGTGGACGGAGCTCTTCGCGACCGACGGGCCCGGGACCGCGGGCTCCAACGGCTGGGTCGTGGCGGGCGGACGGACCGCGAGCGGGGCGGCCCTGGTGGCCGGCGACCCGCACCGGTTCATCGAGGCTCCGGGCGTCTACCAGCAGATCCGCCTCGCCTGCCCCGCGTACGACGTGGTGGGCCTCGCCGTCCCCGGCATCCCCGGCCTCGCCCACTTCGGCCACACCGGGCCGGTGGCCTGGGCGATCACCAACGCGATGGCGGACTACCAGGACCTGTACCGGGAACGGCTGCGACGGCTCCCCGACGGCACCGTGGAGGCCCTCGGCCCCGACGGCTGGGCCCCGGCGGCCGCGCACACCGAGACGATCGAGGTCGCGGACGCGGAGCCGGTGGGGATCGAGGTGATCGAGACGGACCGGGGGCCGGTGATCATCGGTGAGCCCCGGGACGGCTCCGCCGAGTGGGAGGGCATCGCCCTGCGGCACCCGCCGCGGGTCACCGGGGAGCTCGGCTTCGGGGTGCTGCCCGCGCTGCTGCGCGCCCGGACCGTCGCCGACGTGGATACGGCCCTCGACGGCTGGGTCGAGCCGGTGAACGTCGTCCAGGCCGCCGACACCCGGGGCGGTCTCCTGCACCGGGTCGTCGGCCACGTGCCCGTACGGGACCGGGCCAACTCCCTGCGCGTCGTACCCGCCTGGGACCCGGCGCACGCCTGGGCCGACGCGCCTGCTCCCCTGCCCCGCGCCGAGGTCCACGGCCACGCCGTGATGGCCAACGCCCGGGGCCTGGCCGCGCCGCTGGGCGTCGAGTTCGCGCCACCGCACCGGGCGGCCCGGATCGACGAACTGCTGCACGCCTCGGCGGCCTGGACCCCGGAGACGACGGCCGCGATCCACCGGGACACCGACAACCCCTCGGCGACCCGCCTCCTGGAGGCGGTCCGACGCGCGGGCGAGGCCCCGACGCTCGTCACGACGGCCGACACCGCGGGAGGAGCCGTCACCGCGACGGACGGCACCGCCGAAGAAGCCGTCGCCGCGACGGCCCGCCCCGGAACGGACGGTGCCGCCGGAGCCGCCGGTGCGGGTCCCGTCGAAGCGTCCGTCGTCACCGGCACGGACGGCCTCGCGCGTGCCGGCCGCACCTCGCCCCCGGGCCCCGAGGGCGACCGGCCCGCCCGCCTCTCCCCCGCCGGTTCCGACGTCCGGCGGCGGCTGCTCGGCTGGGACCGGCGGATGGACGCCGAGAGCGTCGACGCCGGGCTCTACGCGGCCGTGCGCGGGGCCGTCGTGCGCCGGCTCGCCGGGCACGAGGCCTTCGCGGCGCTGCGCGAACCCGCCCCGTACCCCGAGCTCTTCCGGCCCTGGCTGGCGCTCGGGCCGCGCGTCGCCTTCGCCCTGGAGACGCTGCTCGTGGCCGGGCCCGTGCCCGCCGGGGACGTCGACCGGATCGTGCGCGAGGCGCTCGACGAGGTCGGCGCCGGGGAGCCGCCCGCCGCGTGGGGCGTGACGCACCGGCTCGCGCCCTGGCAGGCGCTGCCCGACCCGGACGACGACCGGTGGCCGGGGCTCGGCGGGGACCACGACTGCGTGCTCTCCACGTCCAGCGTGCCCGGGTGGACCGACCGCAGCGCCCGCGCCTCCGCCGCGCGGTACGTCTGGGACCTGGCGGACCGGGAGCGGAGCCGCTGGATCGTGCCGTTCGGCGCGTCCGGCGTCCCCGGCGACCCGCACCACCGCGACCAACTCCCCCTGTGGCTGCGGGGCGAGCTCGCCCCCGTCACCACCGACTGGCAGAAGCTCACGAAGGAGCAGGCATGACCACCGCCGTACACGTCCAGACCGTCGAGGGCTTCGGGACCGTCACGGTCCGCCCCGTCGACCCCGACGGCGACGCCCCGCTCCTGCACGGCTGGGTCAACGAGGAGCGGGCACGCTTCTGGGGCATGGGCGGGACCACCGTCGGGCAGGTCCGGGAGGTCTACGCGCACCTCGACTCGCTGACCACGCACCACGGTTACCTGGTCAGCCGGGACGGGGAGCCGGTCGCCCTCTTCCAGACGTACGACCCGGCGGCGGACCGGGTGGGCGAGTGCTACGAGGTGCGGCCCGGCGACATCGGTGTGCACCTGCTCGTCGCGCCGGGGCTCGCCCCCGAGCCCGGTTTCACGGGCCGGCTGCTCACCGTGCTCGTCGCCTTCTCGCTGACGGACCGCACCCGGATCGTGGTCGACCCCGACGCCGCCAACGAGAAGGCGATCGCCCGCATGCTGCGGGCCGGTTTCGAGCTGGGACCGGAGGTCGTGCTCCCCGAGGTGGACCTGCCGGAGGTCTTCATCCCGGAGAAGCGGGCCCGGTTGGCGTTCCTGAGCCGCTGACCGGACCGGCGCGGGCCGGGGCCCGGGGTCTCAGCCCACGACCCGGCCGTTGACGACGACCCGGCGCGGCGCGGCGAGGACGCGGACGTCCGCGCGCGGGTCCTCGCCGTAGACGACGAGGTCGGCCGGGGCGCCCTCCTCCAGGGCGGGGCGGCCCAGCCAGGCCCTGGCCCCCCAGGCGGTGGCCGAGAGCGCGTCGATCGGCGGGATGCCGGCCCGGGTCAGCTCCTCGACCTCCTCGGCGACCAGGCCGTGGGCGAGGGAGCCGCCCGCGTCGGTGCCGACGAAGACGGGCACGCCCGCGTCGAAAGCGGCGCGGACGGTGTCGTACCGGCGCTCGTGAAGCCGGCGCATATGGGCCGACCAGCGGGGGAACTTCTCCTGGCCGCCGTCGGCGAGGTGCGGGAAGGTCGCGATGTTCACCAGGGTCGGGACGATCGCCACACCCCGCTCGGCGAAGAGCGGGATGGTGTCCTCGGTGAGACCCGTGGCGTGCTCGATGCAGTCGATGCCGGCCTCGACGAGGTCGCGGAGCGAGTCCTCGGCGAAGCAGTGCGCGGTGACCCTGGCGCCGAGCCGGTGCGCCTCGGCGATGGCCGCCTCGACCTCGGCGCGCGGCCAGCAGGCGGTGAGGTCGCCCACCTCGCGGTCGATCCAGTCGCCGACGAGCTTGACCCAGCCGTCACCGCGGCGGGCCTCGCGGCCGACGTACGCGACGAGGTCGGCGGGCTCGATCTCGTGGGCGTAGTTACGGATGTAACGGCGGGTGCGGGCGATGTGCCGGCCCGCCCGGATGATCTTCGGGAGGTCCTCGCGCTGGTCGATCCAGCGGGTGTCGGAGGGCGAGCCCGCGTCCCGGATGAGCAGGGTGCCGGCGTCCCGGTCGGTGAGGGCCTGCTTCTCGCTGGTGGCCTCGTCGACGGGGCCGTGCCGGTCGAGGCCGACGTGGCAGTGGGCGTCGACGAGTCCGGGGAGCACCCAGCCCTCGACGGTGACGGCCTCGGCGGCGGGCCGGTCGAAGGTGATCCGCCCGTCGACGCACCACAGTTCGTCGCGGACGTCCTCCGGGCCGACGAGCACCCGCCCCTTCACGTGCAGCACCTCGTGATCGCTCATACCCGCACTCTACGAGCCGCCGCCCGGGCCCCGGGCGGCGATGTCCGTCACTCTCCCGGCGGGGCCGTCAGGGGTGCCAGTCGGCCTCCAGGTCGTGCGAGTCGGTCTTGGTGAGCTGGAAGAGCCCGGTGCCGTCGGCCCGTACCACGAAGAGGTGCTCGGGGTCGGCGTCGTCGGTGCCGCCCCGGGTGAAGACCAGGCGCCTGCCGTCCGGCGACCAGGACGGGTACTTGTCGTTGGCGCGGGCCGAGGTGATGCGGTGCGTCCCCCCGCCGTCGGGTCGGACCACATGGAGATGGGCGAAGCCGGTGGAGTCCACGCGGCTGAAGACGATCCGGTCGCCGCGCGACCAGTCGGGCGTCCAGTCCTGGGAGCCGGCCAGGGTGATCGGCGTCTGCTCCAGGGTGGACAGCCGGATCTTCATCAGCCTGCTGTGCCCGGACGCGTCCGCGCGGCTGTACGCCAGGTGTCCGCCGTCCGGGGACCACGTCGGGTGGAACTCGTCCTCCGCGGTGTGGGTGAGCCGCGTGGCGGGGGTGCCGTCGGTGTCGGCCACGTAGATCTCGCGCTCGGTGCCGACCGGCTTGGAGTAGGCGATCCGTGTGCCGTCCGGGGACCACGCCGGGTCGGAGGCGCCCTCGGTGCCGGGCACGGGCTTCAGGTCGCCGCCCGCGCTGTTCATCGTCCAGATGCCGTCGATCGCGCCGTCGGAGCCGTAGCGGAGGAACGCCACCCGCTTGCCGTCCGGGGACCAGCTGGGCATCACGTCGCTGACGGCGGGGGTGTGGGTGAGCCGGGTGGGTGAGCCCCCGAACGGGGCGATCGCGTACAGGTCCTCGACGGGCGCCGCCGCGTCGTAGCGGGCGAAGACGATCGTGCGGAACGGAGCCGTCCACACCACTCCGGTCGCTCCCGCGTCTCCCGAGGCGGCGAGGGTCAGCGGGGCGGCGAGGGCGAGCGCCGCGGCGGCCGCCAGCGCCCGGCGTGGCCGCGTCGTTCCCCTCGCGCCGGTTCTGGTTCCGCCGGTTCTGCCGGTTCTCCGGATCATGGTGTCCACCCCGTTCCTCCCGGCGGCCTCCGTCGGGGCCGCTCCGGCCCGCACCATCCCACCGGCGGGGCTCCGGGGAAAGCCTCCGAACGCGGTGGTGAGAACCCTGTGACACGTTCCGCACGGCACCGTGACGACGCACCGTCCCCGGCCGGGTTCCAGGGACCGCTTACGCTGGCACGAGCCCGATCCCGATGTATGCGACACGCATGCGACACCGAAGAAGGAACCTCCGTGACCGTGACACATCCGCTGCTGGACCTGGCTCCGATGACCGCCGCGCACTTCGCGTCGATCGAGCGCCGGGTGGCCGCCCTGCTCTCCACGGAGCAGGACGTGGTGATCACCCAGGGCGAGGCGCTGCTGCCCCTGGAGGGATGCATCCGCAGCGGCGCGCGGGCCGGTTCGACCGCGCTGAACGTCGTCACCGGTCCGTACGGCCAGACCTTCGGGAACTGGCTGCGGGACTGCGGGGCGAGCGTGGTCGACCTGGAGGTGCCCTTCCACACGGCGGTGACGGCGGAGCAGGTGGAGCGGGCGCTCGCCGAGCACCCGGAGATCGACTTCGTGTCGCTGGTGCACGCCGAGGCGGCGACCGGGAACACCAACCCGGTGGCGGAGATCGGTGAGGTCGTGCGGGCGCACGGCGCGCTGTTCTACCTGGACGCCGTGGCGTCGATCGGCGCCGAGCCGGTGCTGCCGGACGCCTGGGGCGTGGACATGTGCATCATCGGCGCGCAGAAGGCGATGGGCGGGCCCGCGGGTGTGTCGGCGGTGTCGGTGAGCGCGCGGGCGTGGGAGCGGTTCGCCGCCAACCCGGCCGCGCCGCGCCGCTCGTACCTCTCCCTCCTGGACTGGAAGGAGCGCTGGATCGACGGCGGCCGGAAGGCTCTTCTGCACGCTCCGGCGCAGCTGGAGATGCTGGCCCTGGAGGCCTGTCTGGAGCGGATCGAGGCGGAGGGCCTGGACGTGCTGACGGCCCGGCACGCCTCGGCGGCGGCCGCGACCCGTGCGGGCGCGCTGGCCCTGGGCGGAGGCCTGGAGCCGTACGTGTACGAGGCGAAGGACGCGGCGCCGGTGGCGACGACGTTGCGTACGCCCGCGGGCGTCGACGCCTCGGAGCTGGTGGCGAAGGCCCTCGCGGCCGATCCGTCGCTGCCGCTGATCGCGGGCGGCGGGGCGCTGGCCAAGGAGATGGTCCGGGTCAACCACTACGGGGTGGACGCGACCCCGGGGGCCGTGCAGTCCTCGCTCGCCGCCCTGGGCGCGGCGCTCGGCGAGTCGGGCCGCGCGGTGGACCTGGAGGGCGCGCGCCGGGCGGTCACGGAGGCCTGGTAGTCCGTACGGGAAAGGGGCGGGGGTCCGT
The DNA here is from genome assembly GCF_040613865.1 of Streptomyces sp. NPDC006197. Classification (NCBI taxonomy): domain Bacteria; kingdom Bacillati; phylum Actinomycetota; class Actinomycetes; order Kitasatosporales; family Streptomycetaceae; genus Streptomyces; species Streptomyces sp. NPDC006197. The sequence goes on from NZ_JBEXSZ010000049.1 coordinate 7,856, forward strand.
GCCCCCGCCCCTTTCGCCCACCCGGGTTCAGAGCGCGGGGTAGTCGATGTAGCCCTGGGGGCCGCCGGCGTACATGGTGGCGGGGTCCGGGGTGGCGTAGGGGCCGTCGGTCCGCAGGCGGGCGGGCAGGTCGGGGTTGGCGATGAAGAGCCTGCCGTACGCGACGAGGTCGGCGGTGCCGTCCTCGATCAGGGCCAGGGACTCGGCGCCGGTCGGGTCGGCACCGGTGGCCGGGTTGAGGATGAAGGTGCCGGCGAACCGCTTGCGCAGGTCGAGGACGAGCGGGCGGCGCTCGGGGGCGGTCTCCAGGACGTGGAGGTAGGCGATGCCGACGGGTTCGATCGCGGTGAGCAGCCGGGTGTAGAGCTCCTCGGTGTCGGTCTCGCTGATGTCGTTGAGGGTGTTGGCCGGGGAGATGCGCAGGCCGGTGCGCTCGGGGCCGATCTCGGCGGCGACGGCCTTGACGACCTCGACGGCGAAGCGGATGCGGTTCTCGACCGGGCCGCCCCACTCGTCGGTGCGGTGGTTGGAGCCGGAGGCGAGGAACTGCTGGATCAGATAGCCGTTGGCGCCGTGGATCTCGACGCCGTCGAAGCCGGCCTCGACGGCGTTGCGGGCGGCGGAGGCGAAGCCGGCGATCGCCTCGCGCACCTGGTCGCCGGTGAGCTCGCGCGGGGTGACGAAGTCCTTGGGCCCCTCGTGGGTGTAGACCTGGCCGGCGGCGGCGACGGGCGAGGGGCCGACGGGGTGGAGGTCGCCGTCGAGGAGGTCGGGGTGGCCGATCCGGCCGGAGTGCATGAGCTGGGCGAAGATCCGGCCGCCGCGCTCGTGGACGGCGGTGGTGACCTCGCGCCAGGCGGCGATCTGCTCGCGGCTGTGGAGTCCGGGGGTGTTGGGGTAGCCCTGGCCCTCGGGGACGGGCTGGACGCCTTCGGTGATGATCAGTCCGGCGGAGGCGCGCTGGGCGTAGTACTCGGCGACGATCGCGGTGGGGGTGCCGTCCTCGCCGTTGGCGCGGCTGCGGGTCATGGGGGCCATCGCGATGCGGTTGGCGAGGCGGGTGCCGGCGAGGTCGATCGGGTCGAATGCAGTGGTCACGGCTGTCCCTCACAAGGATATGTGGTCGGCCAACTAATTGGGCCGGTGCCACTGTAACCCATTTACTTGGCCAGCCAAGAGAATCTGGCGCCCAAAGGTAATCTTGGGGAGGAGAGCCGTCCCGAGGAGCCCGCATGTCAGGAACCGACCCCGTCTGTACCGTCCCGTCCGTCGAGCCCCCGGTGCCCGCCGGGTGCGGCGGGACCGTCAGCCACGCCCTGGCGTGGGTCGCGCGGCTCCACCGGATCGCCATGGGCCGGCGGCTGCGGGACCTCGGCCTCTACCCGGGCCAGGAACTGATGATGATGCGCCTGTGGGACTGCGGCGCGGTCCGTCAGTCGGAGCTCATCCAGTCGCTCGGCCTCGACCCCTCCACCGTGACGAAGATGCTCCAGCGCATGGAGCAGTGCGGATACGTCCGCCGCAGCCCGGACCCGGCCGACCGGCGCGCGGTCCTGGTCGAGGCGACGGAGGAGGGCCTGGCCCTGCGCGCCGGGGTCGAGGGCGCGTGGGCGGACCTGGAGGAGAGCACGCTCGCCGGACTCGCCCCGGCCGACCGGGCGGAGCTCGCCCGCCTGCTCGGCCTGGTGGGCGGGAACCTGACCGAGGAGGCGGGCGAGGAGGCCGCCGGGCCGGTCTGCTGAGACCTGCCCCGCCGGGTCCGGGGCGGTCCGGGGTGCGGGGCTGCCCTTCGGATCAGCCCGCCAGGACGTCCAGGACGCGGTCCACGTCCGCCGCCGTGTTGTACAGGTGGAACGACGCACGCAGGTTGCCCGCGCGGGCCGAGAGCAGGACGCCCGCGTCGTGCAGGGCGTCCGCCCGGTCCCCGAGGCCGGGGACGGCGACGACCGTCGAGTCGTCCATGACCGGCGCGTGGCCGAGGTCGAGGAGCCCGGCGCGGAAGCGGGCCGCGAGCCCCTTGTCGTGGGCCTCGATCCGCTCGATGCCGATCTCCTCCAGGAGGGCGAGCGAACGGGCCGCCCCGTGGTACGAGAGGAAGGCGGCCGGCTCGTCGAAACGGCGGGCGGAGCGGGCCAGTTCACGGACGGGTCCGTAGCTGTTGACCCACAGCTCCTCGCCCGTGACCCAGCCCGCGTGGATCGCGAGCAGGGAGTCCTGCGCCTCTTCCGTGACGGTCAGGAAGGACGCGCCGCGCGGGCAGAGCAGGTACTTGTAGCCGCCGGCGACCGTGTAGTCCCACTCCCCCGCGTTCAGCGGCAGCCAGCCCGCCGACTGGGTGGCGTCGAGGAGGGTGCGGGCGCCGTGGGCGGCCGCCGCCTCCCGGATCGCCGCGAAGTCGGCCGTGCGGCCGTCCGCCGACTGCACGGCGGAGAAGGCGACGAGCGCCGTCCCGGGCCGGACGGACTCGGCGAGCCGGTCCAGGGGCACGAAGCGGGTCTTGAGGTCGCCGCGGATCGTGAAGGGGGTGATGACGGAGGAGAAGTCGCCCTCGGGGAAGAGGACCTCGGACCCGGTCGGCAGCGACTGGGCGATCATCCCGCAGTGGACCGCGACCGAGCTGCCGACGGCGACGCGCTCGTGGGAGACGCCGGCGATCCGGCCGAAGGCGGCACGGGCCTCGTCGACGATGTCGAAGCTGCCGGCGCCGTCCGCGCGGCCGTCGGCGGTCTCCTCGGCGAGGAGGGTGACGGCCTCGACGGTCCGGCGGGGCAGCAGTCCGCAGGCGGAGGTGTTCAGATAGGTGTTCTTGGGCGCGAACTCGGCGCCGCCGAGCGGCTGGTCAAGGGAATCCATGACCCCACCCTGGATCCCCCACGATCACCCGTCAATGGCGATTCGATCGTGGGGGGACCCCAAGCCGCTCTTATCTCCGCAGGTCAGATGCGGTGCAGGTCAGACTCGCCGCGCGCCGGGCGCGGTGCGGATCGGAGCGGTCAGGCCTGCGGGACCTCGCAGGCGCCGTCCGGGCCGCAGACCTCCGCGTCGGCGCCGACCGGCTGGAGGACGCGGCCCTGCCAGGCCTGCTCCAGGGCCTGGGTGAAGACCTCGGCGGGCTGGCCGCCGGAGACGCCGTACCGGCGGTCGAGGACGAAGAACGGCACGCCGGTGGCGCCGAGTTCGGCGGCCTCCCGCTCGTCCTCCCGTACGGCCTCGGCGTAGGCCGACTCGTCGGCGAGGACGGCCCGGACCTCGGCCTCGTCGAGACCGGCCTCCACGCCCAGCGCCACCAGGGTCTCGGTGTCGAAGACGGAGCGCTCCTCGGCGAAGTTGGCGCGGTAGGCCAGGTCCAGGAGTTCGCTCTGGCGGCCGCGCTCCTTGGCGAGGTGCAGCAGCCGGTGGATGTCGAAGGTGTTGCCGTGGTCGCGGCCGTCGGTGAGGTACGCGAGGCCCTCGGAGTGCGCGTTCGACGCGACGTGCGCCTCCATGGCGCGGGCCTCGTCGAGGGTGCGGCCGTACTTCTTCGCCAGCATCTCCAGGACGGGGCCGGTGTCGCCCTTGGCGCGGTTCGGGTCGAGCTCGAAGGAGCGGTGCACGACCTCGACGTCGTCGCGGTGGGCGAAGGCCGCGAGCCCCTTCTCGAAGCGGGCCTTGCCGATGTAGCACCAGGGGCAGGCGATGTCGCTCCAGATCTCGACGCGCATGTGACTTCTCTCCGAGGGGTTGCCGGTGGGGTGGTCCGTGGTGGGTGTTCCACGGGGGGCAACGCCCCGTCCGGCCTCCTTCATTCCGTTCCGGTCCCGGGTGTGAGGCGCGGCACCATGCGGCTGAAGGAGGAGCGGTAGGCGCTCGGGGTGAGGCCCGTGCGGCGCAGGACGTGCTGGCGCAGCGAGTCGGCGGAGCCGAGGCCGCTCGCGCGGGCCACCTGGTCCATGGCGAGGGAGGTGGTCTCCAGGAGCTCCTTCGCCCGCTCGACGCGCTGGTGGAGCAGCCACTGGAGCGGGCTGACGCCGGTCTCGGCGTGGAAGCGGCGCGAGAGGGTGCGGACGGAGACCTTGGCGTGCCGGGCGAGGTCGGTGAGGCCGAGGGGTTCGTCGAGGTGTTCCATCGCCCACGCGCGCGTGTCGGCGAAGGAGACGCCGCGCTCGGGCGGCAGCGGGGTCTGGGTGAACTGGGTCTGGCCGCCGGGCCGGACGGGGGCGACGAGCGCGAGCCGGGCGACGGCGTTGGCGACGGCGGCGCCGTGGTCGGTGCGGATGACGTGCAGGCAGAGGTCGATGCCCGCCGCGTATCCGGAGGAGGTGAGCACGGGGCCGTCCTGGACGAAGAGGACGTCGTCCTGGAGGTCGACGGCCGGGTGCCGGGCGGCGAGCAGCGGCCGGTACGCCCAGTACGTCGTCGCCGCCCGGCCGTCGAGCAGTCCGGCCTCGGCGAGCGCGAAGGCGCCGGTGCAGATGGAGGCGATCCGCTTGCCGGCGTCGGCGGTCGCGCGCAGGACGTCGAGGACGCGCGGGTCGGGGTCGGTGTAGGCGCCGCTGCCCGCGAGGATCACGGTGTCGGCCCCGGCGACGGCGTCGAGCCCGCGGGGGACGACCAGGTCGAGGCCGCCGGTGGTGGTGACGGGCCCGGGGTCGGGGGCGCAGATGACCGTCTCGTACCCGGGGCCGCCGTCGACCTCGACCTTGCCGAAGAGCATCTCCGGGATGGCCAGGTTGAACATCGAGACGGGCGGGGCGGCGATCACGGCGACGCGCTGGACGCCCCGGACGCGGGACTCGACGGTCATGGCCAGAACCTCCGGTCGTATGGCATTCTCGCCACTACTGTACGGGCGCGCAGGTCACGAAGCTGGGCGCATGTCCTCAACAGTGCTCACCACCAAGCCGGTTGTCCGTCGCAGCGCCCCCTCTCCCGGGCCCGCGCTCGCCGCGGCCATGCTCGGCTTCGCCCTCATCACCCTCGACACCTCCGTCGTCAACGTCGCCCTGCCCGCGATCGGCGCGGACCTCCGGGCCGGGATGACGGGTCTGCAATGGGTCGTGGACTCGTACGCGCTGGCCTTCGCCGCGCTGCTGCTCTCCAGCGGGGCGCTGGCCGACCGGGTCGGGGCGAGCCGGGCGTACGGGGCGGGGGTCGTGGTCTTCACGCTGGCCTCGGCGGCCTGCGGTCTGGCCCCCGGCCTGCCCGGGCTCCTGGCGGCCCGGACGGTGCAGGGCGCGGCGGCGGCCGTGATGCTGCCGGCCTCGCTGGCACTCGTACGGGAGGCGTACGGCGATCCCGGGCGGCGGGCCCGGGCGGTGTCGCTGTGGGCGGCGGGCGGCACGGTCGCGGTGGCCCTCGGCCCGGTCGCGGGCGGGGCGCTGACCACGGCCTGGAGCTGGCGCGGGATCTTCTTCGTCAACCTGCCCCTCGGGGTCCTCGCGATCGCCCTGCTGACCCGGGTGGCCCGCTCGTCGCGCCGGCCCGCCCCGCTGGACCTGCCGGGGCAGCTCACAGCGATGACGGCGCTCGGGGCGCTGACCTTCGCGGCCATCGAGGGCGGCGCGGAGGCCCGTTGGGCGCTGGGGGTGGCGGTGGTCGCCTTCGCCGCGTTCCTGCTGGTCGAGGCCCGGCGGCGGCATCCGATGGTGCCGCTCGGGCTGTTCCGGAACACGACGGTGGCGGTGGCGGTGGCGGCTGGTTCGGCGAACAGCGTGGCCTTCTACGGCATGGTCTTCGTGTTCGGCCTCTTCTTCCAGCAGGTGCTCGGGCTCTCGGCGCTCGGCGCGGGGCTGATGTTCCTGCCGATGACGGGGCTGCTGGCCGGGGTGAACATCCTGTCGGCGAGGGTGGCGGCGCGGTACGGGGCGCGGCTGCCGATCGTCCTGGGCCAGGCGGTCGGGGTGGCCGGCCTCCTGGGGCTGCTCACCGTGGACGCGGACTCCTCGCGGGTGGCGCAGGCCCTCCTGCTCGTGCCGCTCGCGCTCGGGGTCGGTTTCTCCCTGCCGCCGCTGATCGCGGCGATGATGGAGGCCGTCCCGGTGGAGCGGGCGGGCACGGCGGCGGGTCTGCTGAACGCGATCCGGCAGACGGCGGGCGCCCTCGCGATCGCGGTCTTCGGCTCGCTCGCGGCCCGGGACATGACGACGGCCCTGCGCACGAGCCTCCTGATCAGCGCGGGTCTGCTGACCCTGACGACCCTGGCCGCCCTGCGCCTGCCGCGCGGCAAGGGCGGAACGCGCCAGGACCTGTCCGGCGGATCGGGGTCGGGTCCGCAGGACACCCCCTAGGCGCCTTTGCGGTACCGGCCGGGGGCCACCCCGTACTCGCGCTTGAAGGCCTTGGCGAAGGCGAACTCCGAGGAGTAGCCGGAGCGTTCGGCGACCGCGCGGAGGGGGAGGTCGTCGGAGCGGAGGAGGCGGCCCGCCGTGGTCATGCGCCACCAGGTGAGGTACGCGAGGGGCGGGCGTCCGACGAGGGTGGTGAAGCGGCGGGCGAAGGCGGCGCGGGAGAGGCCGCCGAGCGCGCCCAGCTCCTCGACCGTCCACGCCCTGGCGGGGTCGCCGTGGAGGGCGCGCAGGGCGCCCGCGACGGCCGGGTCGCTCAGTGCGGCCGACCAGCCGGTGGAGCGGTCGGCGCGCTCGGCGAGCCACCAGGTGCGGAGCAGGTACAGGAGCAGGGTGTCGAGGAGGGCGGGGACGATGGCGTCGGATCCCGGCTGGGGCTCGGCGAGTTCGGCGCCCAGCAGGTCGACGGCGGCGCGCAGCCGCGGGTGGGAGCCGACCCGGGCGGGGAGGTGGACGAACGGCGGCAGTTCGGTGAGCAGGGGGTGGGCGCGGGCCCGGCTGAGCTGGTAGGCGCCGCAGAGCAACAGGGTCTCCTCGGCGTCGACGGGCCCCCGGTCGGGCGGGGTGGGCCAGGAGCCGTCGGGGGCGGGCAGGGCGTCGACGAGCGGGGTGTCGGGCCGGTCGGCGAGGCCGTGGCCGGTGCCGTGGGCGAGGAGGACGACGTCGCCGGGGCCGAGCCGGACGGGGGCGCCGTCGTCCGGGGGCAGCAGCCAGGCGGCGCCCTGGAGGACGACGTGGAATCCGGCGCCCTTACTCGGGGGGAAGCGGAGGCCCCAGGGGGCGAAGCGGACGGTGCGGGAGGAGTGGGGGCGCCCGGTGCGCATGGCGGCGATGGCATCGCTCAGTACGTCCATGGTCTGGAGCGTAGCGGGCGAGACGATCGGACATGGTGGGGATCCAGGGAGATATGGAACGTCTCCCTGGTCGCTCCTAACGTCGAGGTCATGACGACAACGAGCATGACGACGAAGGCAGTTCTGTTCCACGAGCTCGGCGGTCCCGAGGTGCTGAGCGTGGAGGAGGTGCCGCTGCCGGCCCCCGGTCCCGGGGAGGTCCTCTTCCGGGTCGAGGCGATCGGACTCAACCGCGCCGAGGCGCTGTTCCGCTCCGGCACCTACTACTACCCGGCGACGCTGCCGGGTTCGCGGCTCGGCTACGAGGCGGCGGGTGTGGTCGAGGCGGTCGGGGCGGGGGTCACGGCGTACGCGCCGGGCGACCCGGTGATGGCGGCGGCCAACTTCGACTTCGGGACGTACGGCGTGTACGCGGAGCGGGTGGTGCTCCCGGAGGAGTACGTGGTGGCCCGGCCCGAGGGGGTGGACGCGGTGACGGCGGCCGCGGTCTGGCTCTCGTACTTCACGGCGTACGGCGGGATGGTCCTGACCGGCGGCCTGCGTCCCGGCGACCACGTGGTGGTCACCGGCGCGTCGAGCGGGGTGGGGACGGCCGCGATCCAGACGGCGCTGCGGATCGGAGCCGTACCGATCGCCACCACGCGCGGCGAGGGGAAGCGGAAGCGGCTCCTGGAGCTGGGGGCCGCGCACGTGATCGCCACGGACACCGAGGACCTGGTCGGGGAGGTGCGGCGGATCACCGGCGGGGCGGGGGCGGACCTGGCCTTCGACGCGATCGGCGGCCCCGGCTTCGCCCGGCTCGGCGACGCGCTGCGGACCGGTGGCACCGCCGTGCTGTACGGCTGGCTGGACCCGCGGCCCACCGAGTTGTCCCGGAACTGGCCGCTGACCACGCACGGGTACGCGAACGGGGAGCTCGCCAGGACGGAGGAGGGGCGTCGGCGGGCCGCCGGGTTCATCGGCTCGGGGCTGCGGGACGGCTCCCTGGCGCCGGTGATCGCCGAGGTCTTCGACGGTCTGGAGCGGATCGCCGACGCCCACCGGCTGATGGAGTCGAACGCGCACCTCGGGAAGATCGTGGTGCGCGTCTCCTCCTGAGGGGCGTCAGCGCCTCGGCACTCCCAGCGGGTTGCCGTCGCGGAGCTCCGGCGGCAGGAGGTGGTCGGGGGTCGACTGGTAGGTGACCGGGCGCAGCCAGCGCTCGATCGCGGTCGCGCCGACCGAGGTGGAGGTGGAGGTGGTGGCGGGGTAGGGGCCGCCGTGGTGCTGGGCGGGTGCGACGGCGACGCCGGTGGGCCAGCCGTTGACGAGGACGCGGCCGGCCAGCGGGGTGAGTTCGGCGAGCAGCGGGGCGGCCTCGGGGTCCTCGGCGGCATCCGCGGCGATGTGCAGGGTGGCGGTGAGGTTGCCGGGCAGCAGGCCGAGGACGGCGGTCACCTCCTCCCGGGTGGAGTAGCGGGCGACGACGGTGACCGGTCCGAAGCACTCCTCCAGGAGGAGGTGGTGGCCGCCGTCGGCGAGCGCGGCGGCGTCGACGGCGAGGACTCCGGCGCTGACGGTGTGGGCGCCGCCCGCGCCGGGGGTGACCGGGGTGTCGACGCCGGCGAGGGCGGCGCGCTCGGCGACGCCGGCGACGAAGGCGTCCCGCATGCGGTGGTCGAGCATGACGGCCGGTTCGGTCTCGCTGACGGCGGCGGTGAGGGCGTCGAGGAAGCGGTCGCCGTCCTCCCCCCGGGGGGCGAGGACGAAGCCGGGCTTGGTGCAGAACTGTCCGGCGCCCAGGGTCATGGAGCCGGCGAGTCCGGCGCCGATCTCCTCGGCGCGCTCGGCGGCGGCGGCCTCGGTGACCACGACCGGGTTGAGGGAGCCGAGTTCGCCGTGGAAGGGGATGGGGACGGGCCGGGTGACGGCCGCGTCGAAGAGGGCCCGGCCGCCGCGGATCGAGCCGGTGAAGCCGGCCGCCGCGACGAGCGGGTGCCGGACGAGCTCCACGCCCGCGTCGAAGCCGTGGACGAGGACGACGACGTCCTCGGGGAGCCCGGCCTTGGCGGCGGCCCGGCGCAGCAGGGAGGCGCAGAGCTCGGAGGTGGCGGGGTGGTCGGGGTGGGCCTTGACCACCACCGGGCAGCCGGCCGCGAGGGCGCTCGCGGTGTCGCCGCCGGGGACGGAGAAGGCGAGCGGGAAGTTGCTGGCGGCGTAGACGGCGACGACGCCGAGCGGGATCTTCCAGCGGCGCATGTCGGGGCGGGGCGGGGTGGCCCCGGGGTCGGGCGGGTCGATCCGGACGTCGAGGAACCAGCCGTCCTCGACGACGTCCGCGAAGGCACGCAACTGGGCGGTGGTGCGGGCGAGTTCGCCGGTGAGGCGGACGGGCCCGAGGGCGGTCTCGGCGTCGGCCGCCTCGACGACGTGCTCGCCGGAGCCGTCGAGGAGGTCGGCGGCGGTACGGAGGAAGGCGGCCCGCGCGGTGCGGTCGGCGAGGGCCCCGCGGGTGGCGTGCGCGGCCCTGACGGCGCGGTCGACCTCCTCGGCTGTGGCCTCCACCGCAACCTGCTCGCGCGGCTTCCCCGTCCGGGGGTCCACACTCCACACTGGTTCTGCCGCCACCGCCACGCCCCTGTTCGCTATTCTGAACACAGTTCCCGTAGATGAACGCATCTGGGCGGGACTCTATTGACGGCCCGGCCGTCTCCACAAGGGGCCCCGTTCGGCCGGGGCGGCCGGGGACGGGCGGACAACGGAAAAGGGGCGAGGGGCATGGCGACTGCCGACGCGGGTGGGGCACAGGTGAAGTCCGCGGTGCGGACCGTGGAGCTGCTCGAGTACTTCGCGGGCCGCCCCGGGATGCACTCGCTCGCCGCCGTCCAGGAGGCCGTCGGCTACCCCAAGTCCAGCCTGTACATGCTGCTGCGCACCCTGGTCGAGCTGGGCTGGGTGGAGACGGACGCGACGGGCACGCGGTACGGGATCGGGGTGCGGGCGCTGCTCGTCGGCACCTCGTACATCGACGGCGACGAGGTGGTGGCCGCCTCCCGGCCCACCCTCGACCGGCTTTCCGACGACACCACCGAGACCATCCACCTGGCGCGGCTCGACGGCACCAACGTCGTCTATCTGGCGACCCGCCAGTCCCAGCACTACCTGCGGCCGTTCACCCGAGTCGGCCGCCGGCTGCCCGCGCACTCGACCTCGCTGGGCAAGGCGCTGCTCGCCACCCACAGCGACGAGCAGGTGCGCAAGCTGCTCCCGGAGACGCTCCCGGCGCTGACCGAGCACACCATCACCGACCGCGAGAAGCTCATCGAGGAGCTGCATGTCATCCGCGAGCAGGGCTACTCGGTGGACCGCGAGGAGAACACCCTGGGGCTGCGCTGCTTCGGCGTCGCGATCCCCTACCGGACCCCGGCGCGGGACGCGATCAGCTGCTCGGTGCCGGTGGCGCGGCTCACCCCGGCCCACGAGCAGATGATCAAGGACGCGCTGTTCGACGCGCGGGACCGGCTGACCCTGGCGACCCGCCGCCTCTGACCGGCCGACCGGCGGGGCCCCGGGAGGAGGGCGCCTCCCCCGTGCGGCGGAGGCGGTTCACCGCTCGGCAGGAGGTGGGCGCCGGGGCCCGCGCGGGAGCGTGGGGCCATGACACAGACCGCTTCCCTCCCCGCCCCGGCGGCCTCCGCCGGCCACCGTCCGAGCGCCGCCCGCCGGGCGCTGCGCGTCCTCGCGATCCTCGCCTGCCTCCCGTACATCTCGCTCAAGGTCGCCTGGGTGGCGGGCAGTGAGATCGGCATCCCGGCCGGGAGCGCGCTCCTGGAGCACCGGCGGATGATGGTGATCGCCAACTCGGTCTCGGTGGTCGCCGACGTCCTCGTCGTCGTCCTCGCCCTGCTGCTCACCCAGGCCTGGGGCCGCCGGGTCCCCGCCTGGCTGCTCGCCCTGCCCATGTGGGCGGCGACCGGACTGCTCGCCCCGATCATGACCGGCTACCCGGCGCAGCTCGCGGTCGCCCTCCTCACCGGCGACGAGAAGGCCGCCACGCCCCACGAACCCTTCCTGGACGACTGGGTCTTCGGCGTCGTGTACGGCGGTTTCATCCTCCAGGGCCTCGCCCTCGGCGCCCTCTTCGCCCTGTACGCCCGGGACCGCTGGGGCCGGCTGTGGCGGGGCCGGCTCGGTGAGCTGTCCGCCCGCACGTCCGGGCCCGGGGCACGGGTCCTCGCCGTGGCCGGCTCGGTGCTCGCGCTCCTGCCGGCCACGCTCCACCTGCTGTGGGCGGCCGGATCGACCACGGGCCTGTCCGCCCGCCGGATCGCCGAACGCGACTCCGACTTCCACGTCCTGGAGGCCGAGCGGTTCGGCTTCGTCGTCGTCGCCGCCACCCTCACCCTCTTCCTGGTGCTGCGCCGGCCGGCCCGGCTCCGGGTCCGCACCACGCTCGCCCTGGCCTGGACGGCCTCGGGCGCCGTGGGCTGCTGGGGCGCCTACATGTCGCTCGTCGCGCTGTCGCCCGACTCGGATCCGACCAAGAGCGTCCCCGGACTCGTACAGCTGTCCTACGCTGGCGACATGATCACCGGGTTCCTGCTCGCCGCGTGCGTGGCGGCTTTTCTGAAGAAAAGCACGGCCTTGCTGCGGCCGGGCGCCGGGGCATGAGACCGGTACGGGCCCTGTTCGGGCAGCGGGCCAGGCTGCGCTGGCTCCATCTGATCCTGGGCGGCGCGCTGTTCATGCCGTTCTGGATGGTCGGCACCCTGGTGATGGGCCCGTTCCTCGACGACGGCGGCATGTTCAACGGCAGCCTCGGGGTGCAGTTCGGGGCGTACGCGGTGGGGCTGCCGCTCGCCGCGACCGTCGCGCTCTTCCCGCTCGCCCGGCCGATGTCGGTGGCGGCGGCGCGGGCGCTGTGCGGGGTGCCGGCGGACCGGTACGCGGACGGCCCGGCGCGCGGCCGGCGGGCCAGGGCCCGGACGGCCGCGTGGTTCACCCTGCACCTGGGCGCCGGGGCGCTGATCAGCGGGGCGACGCTGGCCCTGCCGCCGTTCGCGGTCGCGGTCCTCGCGCTGCCGTTCTCGCCGGGTCTCCGGGACTCCGAACTCGGCCGGCTCTGGGGCCTGGACGCGACCTGGCTGATCTGGGGCGCGGTCCCGGCCGGACTGCTCATGCTGCTCGCGCTCGCCGCCGTCGCCGCCGCGACCGGGGCCCTGCTCGCCCGGCAGGCGCCCCGGCTGCTCGGACCGAGCCCGGCGGACCGGCTCGCGGCGGCGGAGCGGCGCGCCGCCGAGGCGGAGGCTCTGGGCCGGCTCGCCCGCGAGCTGCACGACTCGGTCGGCCACGCCCTGAGCGCGGTCACCCTCCAGGCGGGCGCGGCCCGCCGGGTCCTGGACGGCGACCGGGCCGACCCGGAGTTCGTACGGGAGGCGCTGGCCGCGATCGAGGAGACCACCCGGCGCACGGTCGGCGAACTGGACCGGGCCCTCGGCCTGCTGCGCCGGGGCGAGGGCGCCGAGGAGGGCGTGGGTCCGGGGCTCGACGCCCTGGAGGCCCTGGTGCGGGGCGCGGGGCCGCGGGTGGCGCTGACGGTGGACGGGGCCCTGGGCTCCGTACCGGAGGCGCTGTCGCGGGAGGCGTACCGGATCGTCCAGGAAGGGCTGACGAACGCGGCCCGGCACGCGGGCGGCGCGCCCGTCACCGTACGGCTCGACGCCCGTACCGAGGAGTTGGAGATCACGATGGAGAACCCCCTGCCCGCCCGTCCCCCGGTCACCCGGCCCGACGGCGGGCGCGGCCTGCGCGGGATCGCCGAGCGGGCCCGGCTGCTCGGCGGCACCGCCGAGGCGGGCCCGGCGGGCGGCGTGTGGCGCCTCGCGGTCAGGGTCCCCCGGTGAGCACCCCGGAGATCAGGATCGTCCTCGCCGACGACGAGCGGATGGTCCGGACGGCGCTGCGGGTCATCCTGGACGCGGAGCCCGGCCTCCGGGTCGTCGGCGAGGCGTCCACGGGCGCCGAGGCGGTGTCGGTGGTGCGGGCGGAGCGGCCGGACGTCGTCCTCATGGACGTGCGGATGCCGGAGATCGACGGGATCCGGGCCACCGAGCAGATCCTCGCCGGGATGGCGGAGCCGCCGCGGATCGTGGTGGTGACGACCTTCGAGAACGACTCCTACGTGTACGACGCGCTGCGCGTGGGCGCGGCGGGCTTCCTGCTGAAGCGGGCGGCGGCGGAGGAGCTGGTGAGCGCGGTCCGGATGGTCGCGCGCAGCGACTCGCTGCTCTACCCGGCGGCGGTCCGCGGACTGGCCGCCGAGCACGCCCGCCGCCGCCCGCCGGTGGCGCCGCCGTGGGTGGCGCGGCTCACCGAACGGGAGGCGGAGGTGCTGCGCCTGGTCGCGACGGGCCTCACGAACGCGGAGATCGCCGACCGGATGGGCGTCGGTCCGGCGACGGTGAAGACGCACGTGGCGGCGGTCCTGTCGAAGCTCGGCGCCCGGGACCGCACCCAGGCGGTGATCCTGGCGTACGAGTCGGGGTTCGTACGGACGGGCTGAAGCCCCGCCGGCGGCGGGGGCCCGGGCCTCAGGACCTCGTGGCGACCCCGCAGCCGCCGCGGCCCTCGGTGATCGGGCCCGTGCGCGCGTACGGGTCGACCGCCTCGCCGTCCGCGCCGGCCCCTCTCCCCGTACGTCTCCGGCCCTCCCCAGGGCATCCACATGATCACACGGCGCTCGGACATGAAGGTTCGCTGAGAAACGGGACACATCCGGAACGTCCGCCGCCGGTCCGTTCGTCCCCATCAGTGCGATGAACAAGACGATCAGGCACACGTCGGTCTTCGTCCTGCTCCTGGTGCTCGCCCTGCTCGGGCGGGCCACCTGGGTGCAGGCGTACGAAGGCAAGGCGCTCGCGGACGACTCGAAGAACCGGCGGAAGACCATCGCGCAGTACGCGCAGCCGCTCGGGAACATCGTCGTGGCCGGCTCCCCGGTCACCGGCTCGAAGAGGACGGAGGGATCGGACCTCTCGTACAAGCGCACCTACACGGACGGCGAGCTGTACGCGGCGGTCACCGGCTACAGCTCGCAGGCCTACGGCGCCACCCAGCTGGAGGGCATCTACTCCGACGTCCTCGACGGCACCGACGACCGGCTGAAGAACCCCCTGGACGCCGTCACCCGCAAGCAGCAGGAGCCGGGCACGGTCGTCACCACGATCGACCCGGACGTGCAGAAGGCCGGCTACCGGGCGCTCGGGAACAAGAAGGGCGCCGCCGTCGCCCTCGACCCGGCGACCGGCCGGATCCTCGCCATGGTCTCCACCCCGTCCTACGACCCGTCGAAGATCTCCGGAACGAATGACGGCGACGTCTGGAAGCGGCTGATGGCCGACGAGGACAAGCCGCTGGTGAACCGCGCGATCCGGCAGCCGCTCCCGCCCGGCTCCACCTTCAAGCTGGTCGTCGCGGCCGCCGCCCTGGAGGACGGCCTGTACGGCTCCGTGGACACGGCGACGAAGAGCCCCGACCCGTACACCCTGCCGGGCACCCGGACCGTGCTGAGGAACGAGAACGCCTCCGCACCCTGCGAGAACGCCACGATCCGCACCGCGCTCCGCTACTCCTGCAACAACGTCTTCGGCAAGATGGCCGCCGACCTGGGGCAGGACAAGGTGAGGGCGATGGCGGAGAAGTTCGGCTTCGACGACGCCGAGCTGGACGTCCCGGTCCGCGCCTACGCGAGCGTGTACCCGTCCGGCATGGACAGGGCGCAGACGGCGCTCACCGGCATCGGCCAGTTCGACGTGACCGCCACCCCGCTGCAGATGGCCATGGTGTCGGCCGCGATCGCGAACGACGGTCTGCTCGCCGCCCCGCACATGGTCTCGGAGGTCGTCGACTCCGACGGCGACGCGCTGACCTCGTTCGAGGACGGGGACACCGAGCGGATCGTCTCCTCCTCGACGGCCGAGCAGCTGCGCAGCGCGATGGTGACCGTGGTGGAGAAGGGCACCGGCACCAACGCGGCCGTGGACGGCGCCGAGGTCGGCGGCAAGACCGGCACCGCGCAGCACGGCGAGAACAACAGCAAGACGCCGTACGCCTGGTTCACCTCCTACGCGAAGGACCCCTCGACCGGGAAGCAGGTCGCCGTCGCGGTGATGATCGAGGACTCGGGCGCCGCCCGCTCCGAGGTCAGCGGCAACGGCCTGGCGGCGCCGGTGGCGCAGAAGATGATGGAGGCGGCGCTGAAGTGACGTGAGACGGGGACCGATTGGCAGTCGGGCCCCGTCACACGGTATGCAGGGTCACGCTCGCAGCCGAGCATGCTTTCGAATCACCGACCTTGCACTCGGAGGACCGCCGTGCGCCTGCCCCGTTCCCCGTCCGGCTGGACCATGGCGGTCTTCGGCGTCCTCGCCGCCGTCCTGGGGGTGGTGGGCCTGGTCGCCCCGGACGTCCTCCTCACCGTCATGGGCTTCGAGCCGGTGCCCGAGGGCGGGCGTGCGGCCGGGGACCACACCCTGGTCTTCCTGACGGCCTCCTCGATGGCCGCGCTGAACATGGGCGTGTACTACGTGCTGGCCGCCCTCGCCGACTGGAAGCCGTTCTTCCGGTGGACGGTCCCCTTCCGGCTCCTGACCTGCGCCGTCTTCACCCTCGCGGTCCTCACCGGCCGCGCCCCGGCCGGCTTCGTCGGCGTGGGCCTGTGGGAGGGACTCGGCGCGGTGGTGACGGGGGCCGCGCTGCGGTACGAGAAGCGGGCGGGCGCGCATGGATGAGCCGGACGGCATCGACGACAGCGCCTGGGGCGAGCTCGGCGCGGCGGCGCGTAGGGCACTGCGCGCCGTCTCCGGGGAAACGGTCTAGGGCAACTGACCGATCCGGTCGGCCCGCCTCAGACGACAGCCTTCGCCCATGCGCTGGTATCTGACAGGTGTCGTCGTGTCCGGATTCGGTACGACGGCGATGTGGCTGGTCTCCGGGATCTGGGTCAAGTCCCTCACGGGCTCGGACAGTCTGGCGGCACTGGCCGCCTTCGCCCTCTGGGCGCCCGTGCTCGCCGGGCCGCTGCTCGGCACGCTCGCCGACCGGGTGCGGCGCAGGCCGCTCCTGGTCGTCCTGAACCTGGCGATGGCGGCCCTGCTGCCGCTCCTGCTGTGGGTGGGGTCGGCGGACCGGGTGTGGCTGCTCTTCGCGGTCCTCGTGCTGTACGGGGCGCAGGGCGCCGTCCACGAGGCGGCGGAGCAGGCGCTGGTGGCGGTCGTCGTCGACGAGGGGCGGCTCGGCACGTTCAACGGGCTGCGGATGACGGCGAACGAGTCCATGAAGCTGATCGCCCCGCTGGTCGCGGCGGGCCTCTTCGCCCGGTACGGGGGCGGGCCCGTCGCCCTCCTGGACGCGGCGAGCTTCGCGGTCGCGGCGGGCGTGTTCGCGCTGATGCCCGTCCGGGAGCCGCGGCCCGCCCGGCCGGAGTCCCGGAGCTGGTGGCGCGAGACGGCCGAGGGGGTGCGACTCCTTCGGGCCTCGCGGGTGCTGCGGCCGCTGGTGGCGACCGGCGCGTTCACCATGCTGCTCGCCGGGGTGAACGGAGCCGCGATCTACGCCGTCGTGGACGAGGGGCTCGGGCACGCGCCCGCGTACGCCGGAGTGCTGTACGCGGTCCAGGGCGCGGGCTCGGTCCTCGCGGGCCTGGTCACGGGCCCCCTGCTGCGCCGGATTCCCGAGCGGACCCTCGCCGCCGCGGGGCTCGCGCTGTTCGCGGTGGCGGTGGGCGTACGGGGGGCGCTGCCGTACGAGACGACGGCTCTGGCGGCGAGCGCGGTGATCGGGATCGGCCTGCCGTGGGTCCTGGTCGCGGTGATGACGGCCGTCCAGCGGGAGGCCCCGGCGGAGGCGGTGGGCCGCCTGGCGGCGACCTCGAACACCCTGGTCATGGCCCCGAACGCGCTGGCCATCGCGCTGGGAGCGGGCCTGGTCGCGCTGACGGACGTCCAGGTCCTGCTCCCGTTGGTCGCGGTGGCGGGGGCGGCCTGGGCCCTCGGGCTCGCGGCGGGGGGCCGTGCCGCGGGGGGTGTCGGAGCGGTGGGGTGAATGGCCTCCGCGGGGGTGGGCACCGCACCCGTGGAGCGGCTGCCCGCGACCGGTGGTGCGAGCAGCCTCGCGGTGCGGCGCGGCCAGGGGACGTGGAGCATGGAGACAAGCACGGCGCGGCGGGAGGAGGGCAGTGTGACGGCCGGTTCCTTCCCGGGTACGGGGACGGGGACGACAGGGCGGGTCGGTGTGCCCCTGGACGGCAAGGGGCTCCTCGACGTGCTCGGGGTCGCGGCGGTCGTCGTGGACGCCCAGGGCCGGATCGTGCTGTGGAGCCCGCAGGCGGAGAACCTCTTCGGGTTCCGCGCCGACGAGGCCCTCGGCCGCTACGTGGCCCGGCTGATCGTCGGCGAGGAGCACCGGGAGGAGGCGATGCGCCTCTTCGGCGAGGTGCTGCGCGGCGGCACGGCCTGGGCGGGCACCTTCCCCGTACGGCACAAGGACGGCTCCGTCCGTCGGGTGGAGTTCCGCAACATGCGGCTCACCGACGACCTGGGCGACATGTACGCGCTGGGGATCGCCGCCGACGGCGCCGCCGTCGAGCGGATCGAGACCGAGCTGGCGCTCTCCGACCGGCTGGTGTCCCAGTCGCCGATCGGCCTCGCCGTCCTCGACACCGAGCTGCGCTACGTCCTGGTGAACCCGGCCCTGGAACGGATCAACGGCGTTCCGGCCGCGGCACACCTCGGTCGGCGGATCGGCGACATGCTCCCGCAGGTCGACGCCGAGGCCATGGAGGCGGCGCTGCGCACGGTACTGGCGACGGGGACGCCCCTCCTGGACCACTCGGTGGTGGGCCGGACCCCGGCGGACCCGGAACAGGAGCACACCTGGTCCCTCTCCTTCTACCGCCTGGAGGGGGCGGACGGTCGCGTCCAGGGGGTCGCGGCCTCGGTGATCGACGTGACCGAGCGGCACCGCGCGGACGCGGACGCCGACCGGTCCCGGCGGCGGCTCGCGCTCATCGCGGACGCCTCGGCGCGGGTGGGCACCACCCTGGAGGTGGAACGGACGGCCGACGAGCTGGCCTCGGTGGTGGTGCCGGAGCTCGCGGACATCGCCGCGGTCGACGTCCTCGACTCCGTCCTGGCGCTGCGCAGGCCCGGCGCGCCCGAGGAGGGGCCCGAGCTGTTCCGCGCGCTCGCGGTGAAGGCCGGGAGCCGCACGGAGGCCCTGCCGGCGGCGGACCCGCCGGGGGAGGTCGCGATGTACGGGGCGGACCGGCTGGTCACCCGGTGCGTGCACACCGGTCTGCCGGTCCTGGTGGAGCACGTGGGCCCCGGCGACCTGTCGCGGATCGCGCGGAGCCCCGAGGCCGCGGAGCTGCTGGCGCGGGCGGGGGTCCACTCGTATCTGGCGGTGCCGCTGATCGCGCGCGGCGAGGTGCTGGGCGCGCTGGACCTCAAGCGGGACCGCAACGCGCTGCCCTTCGACGGGGACGACGTCCTGCTCGCGACGGAGCTGGCGGCCCGCGCGGCCGTCAGCATCGACAACGCCCGCTGGTACCAGAGCGTGCGGAACTCGGCGGTGACGCTCCAGCGGAGCCTGCTGCCGGGGGCGCCTCCGGCGCGGACGGGCCTGGAGGTCGCCGCCCGCTACCAGCCGGCGCACGCGTCGAGCGAGGTCGGCGGCGACTGGTACGACGTGATCGCGCTGCCCGACGACAAGACGGCGCTCGTCGTCGGGGACGTGATGGGCAGCGGGATCGACGCGGCGGCGACGATGGGCCGGCTGCGGACCGCGACCTGCGCGTTCGCGGACCTCGATCTGTCCCCGGCGCAGGTCCTGCGGCATCTGGACCGGATCACGGCGGGCCTGGAGCACTACATCGCGACCTGTCTCTTCGCCGTGCACGACCCGGTGCGGCAGCGGTGCCGGATCGCGAACGCGGGCCACCTGCCGCCCGTCCGGGTCCCGGCGGACGGCCCGGCCGAGCTGGTGCGGCTCTCCACGGGGGTGCCCCTGGGCGTCGGCGGCGGCACCTTCCGCACGGCCCGGGTGCCGTTCCGGCCCGGGGACCGTCTGGTGCTCTACACGGACGGTCTGATCGAGACCCGTCACGAGGCGATCGACGAGCGGCTCGACCTGCTCGTACGCCTCCTCGACGAGGACCGCGGGCCGCTGGAGGAGACCTGCGACCGGCTCCTGCGGGCGCTGCGCCGGCCGGGCGCGCCGGACGACGTGGCGCTCCTGATCGCCAGGAGCACGGGATGACGGCCCGGTACCGGGACAGGGGGCGGGGGCGGGTCCACGCGCGGGAGAAGGGGCGGGGCAGGGGCCCCGGCACGGGGCTGCGGAGCGTCGCCGGGCAGGTGTTCGCCCTGGAGGCGCTGATCGCGCTCCTGGTGATCGCGGTGGCGGCGTTCGTGACGTTCCACCAGGAGCGGCGGGACACCGAGCGGGACGCCCGGATCCGCTCGCTCGCGGTCGCGGAGGCCTTCGCCCACGCGCCCGGCATCGACACGGCGCTGACCTCGCCCGATCCGACGGCTCAGCTGCAGAGCCGGGCGGAGGCGACCCGGCGGGCCACGGGCGTGGACTTCATCGCGGTCCTGAGCCCCTCCGGGGTGCGCTACACCGACTCGCAGCCGGAGCTGATCGGCAAGAAGGCGACCGGGGACCTCTCGCGGGCGACGGTGGACGGCGAGTCGTACACGGAGCTGTTCCGGGGCGCGCCCAACGACGCCGTGCGGGCCGTGGTCCCGGTGGTGGACGAGAAGGGCCGGATCGTCGGCCTGGTCAGCAGCGGCATCGAGGTGGAGAGCATCTCGCACTCGGTGCAGGAGCGGCTGCCGCTGCTCATCGGCGCGGCGGGCGGCGCCCTCGTGGCGGCCGTGGGCGGGGCGGCCCTGGTGAGCCGGCGGCTGCGGCGGCAGACGCACGGTCTGGGGCCGGCGGAGATGACCCGGATGAAGGAGCACCACGAGGCGGTGCTGCACGCGGTCCGGGAAGGGGTCCTGATCGTGGGCGCCGACCACCGGCTGCTGCTCGCCAACGACGAGGCGCGCCGGCTGCTCGGCCTCTCGGCGGAGGCGGAGCGGCTGCCGGTCTCGGAGCTCGGCCTCGATCCGCGGACGGTCGAGCTCCTGGAGTCGGGGCGGTCGGCGACGGACGAGGTGCACCGGGCGGGCGACCGTCTCCTTGCGGTGAGCGTGCGGCCCACGCTCACGGACGGCGCCAAGTCGGGCAGCGTGATGACGATGCGGGACACCACCGAGCTGGCGGCCGTGACCGGTCGGGCGGCGGTGGCCCGCGGCCGTCTGCAGCTGCTGTACGAGGCGGGGGTGCGGATCGGGACGACGCTGGAGGTCGTACGGACGGCGGAGGAGCTGGCGGAGGTGGCGGTGCCCCGGTTCGCGGACTTCGCGACGGTGGAGCTGCTCGAACCGGTGCTGCGCGGGGAGGAGCCCCCGGGGGCCGCGGCGGCGTCCACGGAGATGCGGCGGACGGCGCTGAGCGGGCTGCGGCCGGACCAGCCGCTCCAGGCGGTCGGGGACACGGTCCACTTCGACGTCCCCAGCACCCCGATGGCGAAGGCGCTGCACGCGAGGCACGCGGTGGTGGAGCCGGAGCTGGCGGCGGCGGAGGGCTGGCGGGCGCAGGACCCGGAGGGGGCGGCGCAGGCCCTGGCGTACGGGATGCATTCGCTGCTCACGGTGCCGCTGCTCGCCCGCGGGGTGGTCCTCGGGATGGCCAACTTCTGGCGGGCGGACACCCCGGAGCCGTTCGGGGAGGACGACCTGTCGTTCGCGGAGGAGCTGGCGGCGCGGGCGGCGGTCGCGATCGACAACGCGCGCCGGTTCACGCGGGAGCACGCGATGGCGGTGACGCTGCAGCGGAGCCTGCTGCCCCGGGTGCTGCCGGACCAGAGCGCGGTGGAGGTGGCGTACCGGTACCTGCCGGCGAAGGCCGGGGTGGGCGGCGACTGGTTCGACGTGATCCCGCTGCCGGGGGCGCGGGTGGCGCTCGTGGTGGGGGACGTGGTGGGGCACGGGCTGCACGCGGCGGCGACCATGGGGCGGCTGCGGACGGCCGTGCACAACTTCTCGACCCTGGACGTGCCGCCGGACGAGCTGCTCGGCCACCTCGACGAGCTGACGGGCCGGATCGAGAACGGGGACGGGGAGGGCACGGGCGGCGAGGTTCGGCGGCGGGACGAGGGCATCACCGGCGCGACCTGTCTGTACGCGATCTACGACCCGGCGTCCGGGCTCTGCACGGTGGCGAGCGCGGGCCATCCCGGTCCGGCGCTCGTCGCTCCCGACGGGCGGGTCGAGTTCCCCGAGCTGTCGCCGGGGCTGCCGCTGGGGCTCGGCCTGGGCGACGTGCCCTTCGAGTCGACGGAGCTGTGGCTGCCGGAGGGCAGCAAGCTGGTGCTGTTCACGGACGGGCTCCTGGAGGACCACGAGCGGGACCTGGACACGGGGCTGGGGCTGCTGCGGACGACGCTCGCCCGGCCGGACCGGAGCCCGGAGCAGGTCTGCGCGGACGTGCTCGCGACGCTCCTCTCGCCGACGCAGCGGGACGACATCGCGCTGCTCGTGGCGGAGACCCGGCTGCTCGCCCGGGACCGGATCGCCGAGTGGGAGGTGCCCCGGGACCCGTCCGCGGTGTCGCCGGTGCGGAACGCGGCGGCGGCGAAGCTGTCGGAGTGGGGGCTCGACGGGCTGGCGTTCACGGCGGAGCTGATCCTCAGCGAGCTGATCACGAACGCGGTGCGGTACGGGGCCGATCCGGTACGCGTACGGCTCCTCCACGACCGGACGCTGATCTGCGAGGTCTCGGACGGCAGCAGCACCTCGCCGCACCTGCGGCACGCGGCGACGACGGACGAGGGCGGGCGCGGGCTGTATCTGGTCGCCCAGTACGCGGAACGCTGGGGCACCCGGTACGCCCGGCGCGGCAAGACGATCTGGGCGGAGCTGAGGGTGGGCGCGGACGGCTCGGAACCGGTCGCGATGACCGTCCCGGACCTGGACGCGCTGGAGGACCTGGCCTGGTGAGCGGCAGCAGGCCGGCGGGGACCTCCTGGGCCTCCCGAAGTCCGGCCTCCGTCCCGGCTCCCCCGCCGGCTTCATGCTCGGCGACGGCGAGTGCCTGCCGCAGGCGGTGGTGGACCTGCCCCGCCGTGACCTGGTGGTCCGCGCGGGCCGGGTGGTGGCGCGGGACAGCCGCCTGGTCTGAGGCGTACGGCCGCGGGTACGGGCCCGCGCGGGCACCCGTACCCGCCCCTCGGCTCAGTCCCGGTCCACGTCCACCGTCGTGAGCGAGGCGTACCGCTCGGGGTCGGTGCGCCGGATGCGCAGGGCCACGAGCAGACCGGCCGCGAGGACCGCCGGAAGCGGCACCAGGAGGGCCGTGTTCACGGCGCCGGTGCGGCCGGTGAGCAGGTCGAAGTGGACCACGGCCAGGACGGTGAGCAGGGCGAGGCCGGCGCAGGAGACGAGCGGTGCCCAGACGACCCGGGCGGCCGAGAAGCCCATCCGGTCGCGCCGGAAGTAGGCCCGGACGGCGAGCGCGGCGAGGGCCTGCATGCCCATGATGCCGAGGACGCCGACGCTGTTGGTCCACAGGAAGACCTCGCCGTACGGGTCGGCGGCGAGGAGCGCTCCGGCGCCGACGACGGCCAGGTTGAAGCCGGTCTGGGCGACGACGGCCCCGCCGGGCGAGCCGTGCTTCCCGGAGACCGCGCCGAGGCGGCGGAGCAGCAGGCCCTCGCGGCCGAGGGCGTACAGGTAGCGGGCTCCGGCGTTGTGGAAGGCGAGCGTGGCGGCGAAGGCGCTGACGATGACGAGGCCGTGCATGGCGTCCGCCAGCCAGGGTCCCGCGTACAGTTCGGCGGCCTTGAAGGTGAGTTCGGGTCCGTCGGCCGCGCGGGCCAGCTCCACGGCCTCGTCGGTGCCGAAGGCTCCCATGATCAGCCAGCAGCCGAGGGAGTAGAAGACGGCGAGGAAGCCGATCGCGATGAAGGTGGCGCGGGGCACGGTCCTGCGCGGCTCGCGCACCTCCTCGGCGAAGATCGCGGTGGCCTCGAAGCCGGTGAAGGCGCCGATGACCAGGACGAACATGCCCGCGACGCCGCCCGCGGCGAGGGTGGAGGGCGCGAAGGACGCGGTGTCGAGGGCGGCGGTGCCGCGCTCACCGAGGATGCCGCCGTCCATGACGACGAGCGAGAGGACCTCCAGGACCAGGGCGACGCCGAGGACCTTGGCGCTGAGCGTGACCTTCAGCCGGCCGAGCACGCCGACGGCGAGGACGCAGAGCCCGGAGAGCAGCCACCAGGGCACGTCGGCGCCGGTGGCGTCGCGGACCGATCCGGCGGCGAAGTAGCCGAAGGCGGCGGCGACTCCGGGGGTGACGAGGTTGTACGAGACGACGGCGACGTAGGCGGTGCCGACGCCGAGGGTGCGGCCGAGGCCTCGGGCGACGTACGCGTAGAAGGCCCCGGCGTTGCGGACGTGCAGGCTCATCGCGGTGAACCCGGCGGCGAAGAGGGCCAGCAGGGCGCCGGAGACGAGGTAGGCGAGCGGGGCGCCGGGGCCGCCGATACCGATGGCGAAGGGGGCGACGCCGGCGAGGACGGTGAGCGGCGCGGCGGCGGCCACGACGAAGAAGACGAGGTCGAAGGTGCCGATCCGCCCGGCGGCGAGCTTCCCGGCCGGTTCTCTCACGGGGGTGGTGGTGTCGGTGCTCACGCGGTTCCTCCGACGGACGGGGCGGGCGACGGCGGGACGAGCACGGGGTAGGTGTCGTCGGCGAAGGGGCCGACGACCAGGCCCGCGTGGAGCACGAGGAGCCGGCGGGGGTGGGCGGCGACGGCCTCGGGGACGGACCCGGCGGCGACGGCGACGAGGTCGGCGCGGGCGCCGGGGGTGAGGCCGTGGTCGGTGAGGCCGAGCGCGGCGGCGGCCTCGCCGGTGACGAGGGAGGCGGCGACGGACAGTTCCGGGTCGGTCGTGAGACCGGTCCTGAGGCCGATGATCGTGGCGCGTTCGAGCATGTCGGCGGTGCCGTAGGGCCACCAGGTGTCGCGGATGTTGTCGGAGCCCGCGAAGACCCGGACGCCGTGCTCGCGCAGCCGGAGGACGGGCGGGACGGAGCCGCTCGGGCCGTTGGTCATGATCGCCACCCCGGCGGCGGCGAGGGCGGTGGCGGTGCGGTCGAGTTCGGGGTCGTCGACGTCGCCGAGGGCGTAGGCGTGGCTGACGGCGACCCGGCCGCCGAGGCCGAGGGCGGCGGTGCGGGCGGCGATGTCCCGCAGCTGGGCGGTGCCGGTCTCGCCGCCGTCGTGGAGGTGCAGGTCGATGCCCTTGCCGTGGCGCTCGGCGAGGCCGAAGACGGTGTCGAGCTGGCCGGCGGCGTCGCCGTCGAAGCCCACGGGGTCGAGGCCGCCGACGAGGTCGGCGCCGTCGGCGAGTGCGGCGTCGAGGAGTTCGGCGACGCCGGGTGCGGTGACGACCCCGGACTGCGGGAAGGCGACTAGCTGGATGCCTAGCCGGTCGCGGAACTTCTCGCGGACGTCGAGGAGGGCGTGCAGGTGGTCGAGGCCGGTGTCGGGGTCGACGTCGACGTGGGAGCGGACGTGTCCGGTGCCGAGGGAGACCATGCGGCGGGCGAGGGCGGCGGCCCGCTCGGCGACGGGCACCTCCTCGGTGCGGCGGGAGTCGCGCTCGGCGGTGATCTGCTCCCGCAGCGTGGCGGTGGCCCGGTGCGGGCGCCAGGGGGCGCCGAGGAGGGTCTTGTCGAGGTGGGCGTGGCCGTCGACGAGGGCGGGCAGCAGCAGCGCGCCGCCGAGGTGGAGCGCGCCGGGCGGGGTGGGGCGGTCCGGGACGTGCGTCTCGACGGCGCTCACCCGGCCCTCCCGGAGGTGGACGTCGGCGGTGCGGCCGTCGGGGAGGGTGGCCCCGAGGAGGGCGGTGGGCCTGGGCGGGGCGGAGGCCTCGCTCATGGTGTCTCCTTCGCGAAGTGCGTACGGTTCGCAGGGGCGTGCGCCGCGATGCCCCTGGTGATCGCGGTGCGGCGCCAAGGTAGCTGGTATACCGAATACCAGGCAATGGTGTGCGGCCCCTCACTTCGGGACCTTCCCGGACCGGTCTGCGAAGATCGGGGAAGCACCGTCTCCGCACCTCCCGACTGGAGCCCTCCCGATGACCACCCCCCGCCCCGCCGCCCGCAGCACCGCCATCGGGGACACCCATCCGTCCCTGCGGGAGCGGGTGTACGTGGAGCTGCGCGAGCGGATCATCGAGGGCGACTACCCGGCGGGGCTGCGGCTCGTGGAGCGGGAGATCGCCGACGAGCTGAGGGTCTCCCGGGTGCCGGTGCGCGAGGCGATGCAGCGCCTGGAGTCGGAGGGCTTCCTCTCGGTGCAGCCGCGCCGGGGCTCGGTGGTGGCGGAGTTCGGCCCGCGGGACGCCGAGTACCTCTTCGACGTACGGGAGAACCTGGAGGGCCTGGCCGCGCGGCTCGCCGCCCGGCACGCGACCCCCGCCGGCCGGCGGGACCTGGAGCGGCTCCTGGCGCGGGCGCGGAGGGCGGCGGAGTCCGGGCGGCTGCGCGAGGCCGTCTCGCTCAACGCCGACTTCCACCGCCACATCGTCGAACTCTCCGGGAACCCGCTCCTGGTGGACCTGATGGCCCCGCTCGACTCCCGGCTGCGCCGCCTCTTCCGGCTCACCTCGGCGCAGGCGGACGGCGAGCCGATGTGCGGGGCGCACGAGCGGCTCTACGAGGCGGTCCGCGACCGTGACGAGGACGGCGCGGAGGCCCTGGCCCGCGCCCACGTCGCCGACACCCGCGCCTCGGCGCAGCGCCTCCTCGCGGCGCTGCCGGACGCCGCGGACCCGGCCTGACCAGGGCCTGTCCGGCGGATCAGGGCCGGATAGGCCCTGGGCCGCCCTTCGGGCGACAAAAACGTGACGACAGGCCCTAGCCCAGCTTCCGCAGCGCCGTCCGGACGGCGGCCAGGTCCTCGTCCGAGGCCAGTCCGGCGTGGTAGAGGCGCAGTTCGGTCGCGCCCGCCTCGCGCGCGTGCTCGGCGTCCCGGGCCAGGTGCTCGGGGGCGCCGCCCATGCCGCCGACGACGGAGAGGTTGGCGGCCAGGACGGTCCCCGGGCGGGCGTGCTCCGCGAAATCGGCGAGCTTCGGCGGGCGGGCGACGACGCCGTCCGCGAGGCCCAGGACATGGGCCGGGTCCGTGCCGGCGTCGGCGCCGCAGCGGTACGGGTCGGGGTCGGCGTGCAGCAGGACGCGGAAGCCGGGCGGGGCGGCGGCGCGGACGGCGGCGACGGCGGCCTCCTGGAGGGTACGGGCGGTCCGCGCGCGCCAGGCGAGGGCGGGGGCCTCCAGGGCGCCGAGCCCGCCCGCCGGTCCCGCGCCGGCCCAGACGGGCGCCAGGGCGGCGCGGACGGCGGCGGCCAGCTCGTCGGGGTCGGCGCCCTCGTCCCCGTACCCCTCGCGGCAGGAGGGGCAGAAGCAGAGCGACATCAGGAGCTGCTCGCGCTCCCCCAGGGCTATCCCGGCGGTCTTGTCGTGGGCGTGCAGATGGGCGAGGCCGTACCAGCCGCAGGACTCCAGTTCCGTGCCGGTCGCGCCGGGCCGGACGGCGGCCTCGGCGGCGAGGTCGACGAGGAGGGCGCGGACCTCGGGGCGGGCGATGCAGGGGGCCCACGGGTAGCGGTCGCCGTGGGCGTTGACGACGGAGGTCCCGGGATGTTCGGCGCCGAGGCGGGAGTTGTGGGCGAGGACGACCCAGCTGTGCACGTCCAGGCCGCTCGCGGCGAGGGCCTCGGCGGCCCGTCCGTAGGCGTCGCCGGGCGCCCACTCCCCCGCGGGGTACGGGCGGAGTGCGCGGCCCGCCCAGCGGCCGGGGTCCGGCGGGTAGAGCACGGCGGCGTGTTCGGCGGTGACGATCCGGTGGGCGGGGTGACGGGGGCTCAGCGCCCGGGTGGAGTGGTAGGCGGCGGCGAGGGTGACCTGCGCGAGGCCGAGCTCGGCGAGGAGCCCGGGGGCGGCGGGGTCGCCGTCGACGTCCCAGGGGTAGAGGAAGGCTCCGGCCCTCATGCGCCGGCCTCCTCGAAGAAGGTCTCGGCTCCCACGCGCCGACCTCCTCGGGAAGCGCTCCGGCCCGCGTGCGCCGACCTCCTCGGGGAAACTCCGCTCCTCACGCCCCGGCCTCCTTGAGAAGGGCCCGGCCGCGCTCGACGAGCAGCATGAGCGCGTCGACGTGCTCGGGCGCGGGTTCGCTCAGCGGCGGGCGTACCTCGCCCACGTCCAGTCCGCCCCTGCGTACGGCCGCCTTGACGAGCGAGACGGCGTATCCCCGGCCCTGGGCGCGGAGTTCGACGAGGGGCCGGTAGAAGCCGTCGACGAGCAGGTTCAGGGTGGCGTCGTCGCCGGCGGCGAGGGCGCGGTGGTAGGCGAGGGCGAGGTCGGGGGCGAAGCAGAAGACGGCGGAGGAGTAGAGGGTGACGCCGATGCCCCGGTAGGCGGCGCCGGTGAGTTCGGCGGTCGGCAGGCCGTTGAAGTAGAGCAGGTCGAGGCCCTCGGAGCGGACGGCGCTGACGATCCGCTGCATGAGGCCGAGGTCGCCGAGGCCGTCCTTGAGGCCGATGACGCCGTCGGTGCGGGCGAGGGCGACGGCGGTGTCGGGGGTGAGGACCGCGTTGTCCCGCTGGTAGACGATGAC
This sequence comes from Streptomyces sp. NPDC006197, assembly GCF_040613865.1. NCBI lineage: Bacteria > Bacillati > Actinomycetota > Actinomycetes > Kitasatosporales > Streptomycetaceae > Streptomyces > Streptomyces sp. NPDC006197. The sequence goes on from NZ_JBEXSZ010000049.1 coordinate 35,800, forward strand.
GTCGAGCGGGGTGGCGGCGGCGAGTTCGGTGTAGTGGCGGAGCAGCCCGGCCTGGTCGGGGACGACGAGGTAGGGGGGCATGGCGAGGAGCCCGTCGGCGCCGGCCTCCTCGGCGAGGCGCGCGTACTGGACGGCGAGCGCGGTGCCGTAGCCGGCGCCGGCGACGACGGGGACGCGGCCGGCGGCCTCCTCGACGGCGGCGGCGACGCAGTCCCGGAACTCCTCGGGGGTGAGGGCGTGGAACTCGCCGGTGCCGCAGCAGGCGAACACGGCCGCGGCGCCGGCGTCGACTCCGGCGCGGACGTGGGCGCGGAAGGCGGCGAGGTCGACGGAGCCGTCGGGTGCGAAGGCGGTGACGGGGAAGAACAGCAGGCCGTCGAGGCGGCCGGCGAGCGGGGCAGTGGTCACGGGCGCTCCCAGGGAAGTCCGTCGTGCACAGTCATGACTTTCATCCATATGCATGAACGCTGACCTGACGCACGCTAGAGCAGCGCCGATCGGCTGGTCAAGGCGATTGTGCGGCTCGGCCAAGGATCTTGACGCCTCGTCGGACGCCTCCCTAGCGTGTCCACGGTTGTGAATGCCGCTCACGTGAATGCCACTCGACGGAGGAGACCCGCTCCATGACCGCACCCCGCACCGTCCTGCTCACCGGCGCCGCCGGGGGCGTCGGCACGCTGATGCGGGAGCTGCTGCCCCCGTACGGCTACGAGCTCCGCCTCCTGGACGTCGCCCCCGTGCCGGAGGCGCCGGACGCGATCGTCGCCGACCTCGCGGACCGCGCGGCGCTGCGCGAGGCGGTCCGGGGCGTCGACGCGATCGTGCACCTGGCGGGCATCTCCCTGGAGGCCGACTTCGAGAAGATCATGGCCGCCAACATCGCCGGGACGTACAACCTCTACGAGGCCGCCCGCGAGGAGGGCGTCCGGCGCGTGGTCTTCGCCTCCAGCAACCACGCGGTCGGCTTCACCCGGCGCCCGCGCGAGGGCGAGCCGCCGGTCCCGGTCGACACCCCGCACCGGCCCGACACCTTCTACGGCCTCTCCAAGTGCTTCGGCGAGGACCTGGCCCAGCTCTACTGGGACCTGCACGGGATCGAGACCGTCTCCCTGCGCATCGGCTCCTGCTTCCCGGAGCCCACCTCGGTACGGATGCTCTCGATGTGGCTCAGCCCCGCCGACTGCGCCCGTCTCCTGCACGCGGCGCTCAGCGCCGGGGACGTGGCCCACACGGTCGCGTACGGCTCGTCCGCCAACACGCGCGCGTGGTGGGACCTCTCCACGGCCCGGGCGCTCGGCTACGCGCCGGAGGACGACTCGGAGGCCTACGCAGAGAAGGTCCTCGCCGAGAAGGGCCTCCCGGCCGAGGGCAGCCCCGACGACCTCTACGTGGGCGGCCACTTCTGCGCGGACCCGCCCCGCTGGCCGCACTGACCAGGGGCACGCGGGCCCGGTCGCGCCGAGCGGAGGCACGCGGGCCCGGTCGCGCCGAGCAGGGTCACGCGGCCCCAGCCGCACCGCCCAGGGGTCGCACGGGGCCCGGCCGGACTGATACGGGGGAGACCGGCCGGGACCCGGGCGTCGGTGCGCCGACGCACCTGACCAGCTCACCGTAGGCCCGGTCGAAGATCATCGCGAGCCGCGGAACGCGACACCTGTCCGGATTGCGCGGCGGGCCGGTGCACCGGGAGCACGCGCGCGCGTGGACGCGCCCCTTCCCGCTCAGCGACCCGCGCGGAGCGTCCGGGACGGCGTCTCGCCGAACCTCTCCCGGTAGCGGGCCGCGAACCGGCCCTGATGGGTGAAGCCCCAGCGCCAGGCCACCTCGCTCACGCTCACCTCGTCGGGTGCGGCCGCCCGCAGCTCCTCGCGGACCCGGTCGAGCCGGACCTCCCGCACGTACGCCATCGGTGACATCCCCACGTACTCCCGGAAGGACTCCTGGAGGCGCCGCACGCTCACCCGGGCCAGGGCGGCGAGTTCGGTGGTCGTGAAGGGGTGCTCGGGGCGCTCCCGCACCGCGTCCATGGCGCGCTTGACGGGGGCCGGCCGCCGCGTCTCCGCCGGGTGGGCGAGCACCTCCCGCCACGGGTGCTCGGCGGCCAGCAGCAGGCCGTTCAGCAACGCCTCCTGCAGGGGTCTGGCGACCAGTTCGTGCGTGGCGAGCCCCTCTCCGGCGAGCGCCTCGGCGGCGACCTGGCGGGCGAAGCGCACCCAGCTCAGGCCGGGGCCGCGGGTGATGTCCAGGCGGGGCGCGAAGACGAGCGGCCCGCGCGGCGGCCGGCCCGTCAGCTGTTCGAGCCGGTCGCGCAGTTCGGCCGCGCCGATCTTCACGGACAGGGTCCGGCAGTCCCCGCTCCAGCGGTCGAGGAAGGTGTCCCCGGCCGGGTCGAGGAGCAGCGCCTCGGCGGGCGTCGCGACGATCCGGGAGCTGCCGCCCTGGCGCATCTCCATCGTCCCGCTCAGCGGCGCGTTGAGGTGGTACGCGCCGAGCTCGCCGAAGCTCATCCGCACATCGGCGCCGCAGCTGAGGTCGCCGATGACCAGCGGGCCGAGCGACACGGTGTCGAAGCGGGCCGCGAAGGGGCGCCGCTCCCCGTCGACGACGGCCATGCGGTTCGCGTAGTAGCGCGCGTCGAGCTCCTCCCGTGCCTCGTCCACGTCCTCCGTCCGGAACGAGCTCCCGCCCGTCGCCCCCGCGCCGCCCGCGGCCCCCACAGCTCCCATGGACCGAAAGAATATTCATATGACGGATCTGACCGGGAACAGCGGGATGCCCGGCATGCCACGACCCCGTGGATTCGCCTACGAGCGGCGCCGCGACGGCTCCGTCGCCCTCACCCGCCGGGAACCCCGCCCGCGTAACCAGGGTGGCCGAACCCGCCGCCGGTAAGGGAACGGCAAAGGGGGCCGGATCGTTACCCCTGGCATGACCGCTATGACCCCCGGCTCGAACATCCCTCTCACCGCCGCGCGCGTGGCGGTGGACGTGGCCGCCCCCGTGCGGCTCGACGTCTCGGGCCTGCTGCTCGGCGCCAACGGCAAGGTGCGCTCGGACGACGACTTCATCTTCTACAACCAGCCGGCCGGGCCCGGTGTCACCTACCGCTCCGGCGGCGGGACCGCGCCCGACGCCATCCTGGTGGACACCGGCGCCCTCCCGGCCGGCATCGAGAGGATCGTCGTCACGGCGAGCCCGGACGCCGCGGGCCAGACCTTCCAGGGCATCGAGCCGACGGCCACCATCCGCAACGCGGACGACGGCGCCGTGATCGCCACGTTCACGCCGCCGCGGCTGGCCACGGAGACGGCGCTGGTGGTCGTCGAGATCTATCTGCGGGGCGGCGCCTGGAAGGCCCGCGCGGTGGGCCAGGGGTACGCGAACGGGCTGGCCGGCATCGCGACCGACTTCGGCGTCTCGGTGGACGACGAGCCCGCCGCCGCCCCTGCCCCCGCCGCCCCGGCACCCGTCGCCGCGGCCCCCGTGGCCCCGCCGGTGCCGCCCGCGCCGCCCGCCGCGCCGGTGGACCCGCGCATCGCGGCCCCGGTCCCGCCGGCCCCGGCCGCTCCCCCGGCCGCCTCCGCCTCCACCGGCAAGATCAACCTCGACAAGGGCCGGGTCAGCCTCCAGAAAAACCAGACGGTGTCCCTGGTCAAGGGCGGCCGCCCGCTGCTCTCCCAGGTCAGGATGGGCCTCGGCTGGGAGCCCGCCTACCGGGGCAAGGACATCGACCTGGACGCCTCCGTCATCGCGTACGGCCCGCAGCGCAACCACCTGGACAGCTGCTACTTCGGCAAGCTGTCCATCCTGAACGGCTCGGTCAAGCACTCCGGCGACAACCTCACCGGCGAGGGCGCGGGCGACGACGAGGTGATCACCGTCGACCTCGGCCGCCTCCCGGCCGACGCCACCGGCCTGGTCTTCACGGTCAACTCCTTCTCGGGCCAGAAGTTCACCGAGGTCGCCAAGGCCTACTGCCGGCTCCTCGACGGGACGACGGGCGAGGAGCTGGTCCGCTTCGACCTCACCACCGCCGAGCCGCAGACCGGCGTGATGATGGCCAAGCTGATCAAGCAGTTCTCCGGCGAGTGGGAGATGACGGCGATGGGCGAGTTCGTGAAGTCGCGGACCGTCCGGGGCATGGTGAAGCCGGCCGCCCAGGCGCTCTGAGCGGCCGGAACGCCTCTCAGAACAGCGCGCTGTAGGCGTTGAGGGCGGGCTGGCCGCCGAGGTGGGCGTAGAGCACGGTCGAGTCCCGGCCGATCTCTCCCCGGTCCACCAGGTCGACCAGACCCGCCATCGACTTCCCCTCGTAGACGGGGTCGGTGACCATGCCCTCGGTGCGGGCGGCGAGCCGCATCGCGTCGAGGGTGGTCTCGTCCGGGACGCCGTACACCCCGGCGTGGTAGCGCTCGTCCAGTTCGACGTCGGCCGCCGTCACCTCGCGCTCGACGCCGATGAGGGCGGCGGTGCTCCGGGCGATCCGGGTGATCTGCTCGTGCGTCGGGACGGGCTTCGCGGAGGCGTCGATCCCGATGATCCGCCGGGCCGGGCCGCCCTCCTCGGCGAGCGCGGCGAAGCCCGCGACCATGCCGGCCTGGGTGGAGCCGGTCACCGAGCAGACGACGACCGTGTCGAAGAAGACGCCGAGCTCGCGCTCCTGCCCGGCCACCTCGTAGGCCCAGTTCGCGAAGCCGAGGCCGCCGAGGCGGTGGTCGGAGGCGCCCGCCGGGATCGCGTACGGCTTCCCGCCGCCCTCCTCGACCTCGCGCAGGGCCTGCTCCCAGCTCTCCTTGAAGCCGATGCCGAAGCCGGCCTTCACCAGGCGCACGTCCGCGCCCGCGAGGCGGCTGATCAGGATGTTCCCGACCTTGTCGTAGACGGAGTCGGGCCAGTCGACCCAGCTCTCCTGGACGAGGACGCACTTGAGGCCGGCGCGGGCGGCGACGGCGGCGACCTGGCGGGTGTGGTTGGACTGGACCCCGCCGATGGAGACGAGCGTGTCGCAGCCCTGGGCAAGCGCGTCGGCGACCAGGTACTCCAGCTTGCGGGTCTTGTTCCCGCCGTACGCCACGCCGGAGTTGCAGTCCTCGCGCTTGGCCCAGAGGGCGGCTCCGCCGAGGTGGTGCGTCAGCCGTTCGAGGGGGTGGACCGGGGAGGGCCCGAAGAGGAGCGGGTAGCGGTCGAAGTCGGTGATCGGCAAAGCGGCTCCCGGTGAATGCGACGACGGTCGACGGTCCTGGACGCGCTCAGGCCCTACGGAGCCGAGGACTCCGTGGGCGCGGGGATGCCGGTCACCTCGGCCACCTCGATGGCGTCGTCCGCCAGCTGTTCGAGCGCGGCCCAGATCTCCGTGGTGACCCGCACCGCCTCCTCCGCGTCCCCCGCCGCGCACGCCTCGATGAGCCGGGCGTGCAGCTCGGCCGATCCGCAGCTCCCGGAGTCGCCGAAGAGACGCCGCTCGACGCGGCGGATCAGGGGGGTGTACCGCGCGATCGTGGCGGCGGCCGCGTGGTTGCCGCTGGCGACGACGAGGACCTGGTGGAGCTCGTCGTCGGCGTCCAGGGCCGCCTCCACGTCGGAGGTGCGGACGGCCGCCGCGAAGCGCTCGTTGGCCTCGCGCATGGTCCGGATGCCCTCGGGGCCGAGCAGCGGCACCCCGGTCCTGGCGGCGAGCTCGTGCATCACCCGCACCACCGAGGCGGCGTCCCGGACGACCCGGCTGACCGGCCGGGTGACCCGGGTGTAGCTCTGCGGCTTGGACTCGACGAGCCCCTCGTCGCCGAGCCGGGCCAGGGCCTCGCGCACGGGTGCGCGCGAGAGCCCGAGCCGCTCGGCGAGATCGGCGTCCTTCAGCGGGGCGCCGGGCGCGAGGTCGCCGCGGACGATGGCCTCGCGCAGCGCCTCGTACGCCCGGTCACGCAGCAGGGTCCGGCCCACGGGCCGCAGTGCGTCCATGGACTGACATGTTAGATGTCAGTCCATGGGGCTGACCAGAGATCAGTTCCGGTCTCAGCGGCGGGGCTGACGGCGCCAGGGACCGGTGATCGCCACCATGATGCCCGGAGTCTGGATGTTGGCGAACAGCGTCTCACCGTCGGGCGAGAAGACGACGCCGGTGAACTCGCTGTCGTTGAGGTCGTTGCGGGCGATGGGGTAGGTGCGGCCCGAGTCGGTCGCGCCGAAGAGGTGCTGGACGCCCTCGCCGTCCTCGGCGATGACGAGCCCGCCGTACGGGGAGACGGTGATGTTGTCGGGGCCGTCGAAGGCGCCGTCCTCGTCCGGGGCCGCGTTCACGCCGAGCAGCACCTTGAGGGTGAGGGTGCGGCGCTTCGGGTCGTAGAACCAGACCTGACCGTCGTGCGCGGCGCCGGGGCTCTCCTCGCGCGCGTAGGAGGAGACGACGTAGGCGCCGCCGTCGGCCCACCACATGCCCTCCAGCTTGCGGGCGCGGGTGACCTGGCCGTCCGTGAACTGCTTGCGGACGGGGGTGGTGCGGGCGTCGCGGTCGGGGACGTCGACCCAGTCGACGCCGTAGACGGTGCCGATCCGGGTGGCGCGGGACAGGTCGTCCACGAAGCGGCCGGAGGAGTCGACGCACTTGAAGGCCTGGAGCGCACCGGCGTCGTCGGCGAGGGCGCGGAGCTTCCCGCGGCCGTGCTCGAAGCCCTGCGGCGGGACCCAGCGGAAGAGCAGCCCGTTGGGGCCGGAGGCGTCCTCGGTCAGGTAGGCGTGGCCGCGCTTGGGGTCGACGACGACGGCCTCGTGGGCGTAGCGGCCGAAGGCCTTGATCGGCTTCGGGGCGAGGTTGGCCCGGCGGTCGTGCGGGTCGACCTCGAAGACGTAGCCGTGGTCCTTGGTCATGCCGTTCTTGCCGGCCAGGTCCTCGGTCTCCTCGCCGGTCAGCCAGGTGCCCCAGGCGGTGCGGCCGCCCGCGCAGTTGGTGGAGGTGCCGGCGACGCCGACCCACTCGGCGACGGTGCCGTCGCGGTGCACCTCGACGACCGTGCAGCCGCCGGCCGCGGCCGGGTCGTAGACGAGACCCTCGGCGAGCGGGACGGGGTGCTCCCACTTGTTGCGGGGGCCCTTGAGCTCGTGGTTGTTGACGAGGTACGTGGTGCCGCGCGGCCCGGCGAAGGCGGCGGTGCCGTCGTGGTTGGAGGGCGTGAACTCGCCGGACTCCAGGCGCGTCACGCCGCTGTGGGTGACGACGCGGTACGAGAAGCCCTCGGGCAGGGCGAGCATCCCGTCGGGGTCGGCGACCAGCGGGCCGTACCCCAGCGTCCGCCCGTGACCGTGGCCGGCTCCGTACGCCTCCGGCTCGTCGGACGCGAGCGCCTCGGGCGCGGTGGCGAGAGCCCCGACGACTCCGGTGAGGGCGAGGCCCGCGCCGGCGACGGCGGACTGCTTGGTGAACTCTCTGCGGTTGAGCGGCATGGTGGTGGGGTCTCCCTGTGATGGCCGGATCTCGCGGGCCACCCTCCCGCGCCCCCGCGAACACCGCCTGAACACCACGGGAACACCACCGGGCGCCGCCCCGGAACCGCCGCACCGGGTCAGCCCGAGCCCCTCCGGGCGCCCCGCCCCGGCACCTCCGAGCGGCTTCCCGAGGCCGCCCTCCCGAGGCGCCGTTCCCCGAGGCGCCGTTCCCCGGACGGCCGCTCCCGGCCATCCCCGCGGGACGCCCCCGTGGGGCGCCCCGGGCGCGGCCCCGCGTCAGGAGCCCGAGCGGGAGCGAGCCTTGAAGGCGGCCTTGCGGGCGTCCTTCGCCGCCGTCTTGTCACGGTGCAGGCGGCCCATCGCCTCCAGGACCTCGGCGGTGGCGGGGTGCTCCACCCTCCAGGCCGCCTCGAAGAAGCCGCTGTGGCGGCCGGTCAGGCCCTCGATCAGCTCCTGGAGCTCCTGGAGGTCGCCGTCCGAGGAGAGCTGGGCCGCGATCGTGTCGATCGCCAGCCAGAAGACCATCGACTCCGGCGGCGCGGGCACGTCCGTCGCGCCGTGCTCGGCGAGCCAGACCCGGGCGAGGCCGCCGAGTTCGGCGTCGTCCAGGACCTCCCGGACGGCGGGCTCCGCCTCGGCGCCCACGAGGGAGAGCGTCTGCTGGCAGTGGAGGCGGCGGAGCGGGGATCCGGCGTCGGAACCCCGGGCGGCGTGCAGCAGTTCGCGGGCCGCGCCGAGCGCGTCGCGGCCGGCCAGCCACGCGGCGGTCTCCTCGCGGGCCGCGGCCTCCGGGTAGCCGGCGATCCCGTCGAGGAGCGCGTCGGCGCCCTTTTCCGTCAGGTCTCCGACGGCGGGCGCGTCCACGCCGGCCTCCAGCATCCGGGCCCGGACGCCGTAGAGGCCGAGCGGGGTGAGCCGGACCATGCCGTAGCGGGTGACGTCCTCGTCGTCGACGGGCGGCGCGGGCTCCTCGCCCTCCTCGGCCATGAGGGCCTCGTCGACGGGCTGGTACTCGACGAGTCCGATCGGTTCGAGCAGCCGGAACTGCTCGTCGAGCCGCATCATCGCGTCCGAGACCTGCTCCAGGACGTCGTCGGTGGGCTCGCCCATGTCGTGCGGGACGACCATCGACGCGGCGAGCGCGGGCAGCGGGACGGGGCCCTCGCCGGCTCCGCCCTCGCTGACGGTCAGCAGGTAGAGGTTGCCGAGAACCCCCTCCAGGAACTCGGCCTCGGCCTCGGGGTCCCAGTCGAGCGCCTCGACGTCGATCTCGCCGTCCTCGCCGAGGATCGCGTCCAGGTCGTCGAGGACGGGCGCGACGGCGTCGGCGAAGACGGCGTCGAAGCCGTCCAGCCAGAGTCCGAGGACGTCCTGGGGCGAACCGCCCGTGACCAGCGCGAGGTTCTCGCCGGGGCCGGCCCGGCCGGGGAGGTCGGCGTCCTCACCCTCCTCGCCGTCCTCGACGGCGACGAGACCGGTGTCGACGGCGAGCCGCCAGGCGTCGCCGGCCCAGGTCTCGCCGTCCTCGTCGTCGGCGAGGCCCAGGACCTCGGCGGCCTCGGGGAGCTGCTCGTCGACGAGCTCGCCGCCCGCGTCGACCCGGGTCCCGGGCCCGGCCCAGCGGGCGAGCCGTACCGCCTGGGCGAGGAGGGGGGCGGCCAGGGCGTCCCGCGCCAGCTCCGCGTCCGCAGGCAGCCGAACGGGGGGGAGGGTGGGGTGGTCCGCTGACATCTGGGGGGTCTCCTCGACGCGTGCGTGGGTGAAGGCGGAAGGGGCTCATCGAGCGTCCTCAGGGTAGACGCATCCGGGACCCCGTCCGCCGGTTCACGGATCCGTCAGCCTTCGTACACCCGTCGACTCTTGACAAGTGCGGGGCTCTCACAAGAGATTGACGCGCGTAGATTCATCTGCCGATCCTCCAAGCACCCTCGGAGCCTCTGATGTCTTCGTCCATACCGAGATTCGCCGCGGTCTCCGCCGTCGTCGCCTCCGCCCTCGCCGCCGGTCTGCTCGCGGGTCCGTCGAGCGCCGCCGCGGACGTCACCACCGCGGAGGCCACCGCGGACGGCGCCGCCGCCGGCGTCCGCGTCCACGACATCCAGGGCACGACGCGCGTCTCCCCCCTCGTCGGCAAGCAGGTCGCCGGCGTCACGGGCATCGTCACCGGCGTCCGCACCTACGGCTCGCGTGGATTCTGGATCCAGGACCCGGAGGCCGACGCGGATCCGGCCACCAGCGAGGGCATCTTCGTCTTCACGAGCTCCGTCCCGACCGTCGCCGTCGGCGACGCGGTCAGCCTGAGCGGCACGGTCACCGAGTACGTCCCCGGAGGCCTGAACTCGGGCAACCAGTCGCTGACCCAGATCTCGAAGCCGGTCGTCAAGGTCGTCTCGAAGGGCAACCCGGTCCCGGCCCCGGTGACGATCTCCGGCTGGTCGGTCCCCGACGCGTACGCCCCCGAGGGCGACCCGGCCGCGGGCGGCTCGATCAACGGCCTGACCCTGGACCCCGAGACGTACGCCCTGGACTACTACGAGTCCCTGGAGGGCACCAACGTCCGGATCGACTCCTCGCGGGTGGTCGGCGCCACCGACCCGTACGCGGAGCTCTGGGTGACGGTGAAGCCCTGGGAGAGCCCCAACCTGCGCGGCGGCACGGTCTACGGCTCGTACGAGTCCCAGAACACCGGCCGGCTCCAGATCCAGTCGCTGACGCCGCTGGCCCAGCAGCCCTTCCCCAAGGCGAACGTGGGCGACCGGCTGACCGGCACCACCGAGGGCCCGCTCGACTTCAACCAGTTCGGCGGCTACACGCTGACCGCCCGCACCCTCGGCACGGTCGTCGACGGGGGCCTGGAGCGCGAGACCACGGACAAGCAGCACAAGAACGAGCTGGCCGTGGCGACGTACAACGTCGAGAACCTCGACCCGAGCGACCCGCAGGAGAAGTTCGACGCGCTCGCGAAGGCGGTCGTCGAGAACCTCGCCTCGCCCGACATCGTCGCCCTGGAGGAGATCCAGGACAACAACGGCGCCAAGAACGACGGCACGGTCGCCGCCGACGCGACGGTGAAGAAGTTCACCGAGGCGATCGTGGCGGCCGGCGGCCCGGCGTACGAGTGGCGCTCGATCGACCCGGTGGACGGCAAGGACGGCGGCGAGCCCGGCGGCAACATCCGTCAGGTCTTCCTCTTCAACCCCGAGCGGGTCTCCTTCACGGACCGCGCGGGCGGCGACGCGACCACCGCCACCGCCGTCACGGGCACCAAGGGCCGCGCCGCGCTGACCCTCTCCCCCGGCCGCATCGACCCGGCGAACGCCGCCTGGGAGGCCAGCCGCAAGCCGCTCGCGGGCGAGTTCGTCTTCCGCGGCCGCACGGTCTTCGTGATCGCCAACCACTTCGGCTCGAAGGGCGGCGACGAGTCCATCGTCTCGCACCACCAGCCGCCGAACCGTTCCTCCGACGCGAAGCGACTGCTCCAGGCGCAGGCCGTCAACGCCTTCGTGAAGGACATCGTCGCGCTCGACAAGCAGGCCGACGTGCTCGTGGTGGGCGACATCAACGACTTCGAGTTCTCCGGGACGACGCAGGCGCTGACCGACGGCGGCGCGCTGTACCCGGCCGTGAAGTCGCTGCCGCTCAGCGAGCGCTACTCGTACGTCTACCAGGGCAACAGCCAGGTCCTCGACCAGATCCTGACCAGCCCGGGCGTGCACCACTTCGAGTACGACAGCGTGCACATCAACGCCGAGTTCGCCGACCAGGACAGCGACCACGACCCGCAGGTCCTGCGCTTCCGCCCCTGACGGCCCGGCCCGTCACACGCCCGCGCTCAGACTGAGCGCGGGCGTGTACCGCCGCACCCGGCTCCCCACCAGCCCGGGGTGGTGGTGGACCCGCTTCCAGGCCTCGCTCAGCCGGGCGTCGTCCGCCGACCACTCCTCATGGGCCCGCTCGCTCTCCCACTCGGCGTAGTTCAGGACCCGGTCGCCCTCGACGGTCAGATGGAAGTGGGCGCCGATCCCGCCGGACCCCGGCCGCGTGGCCGCGTCCTCGTCCAGGGCGGTGAGGACGGCGTCCACCCACTCCTCCCGGTGCCCCGCGCCGGCCCCGTCGAAGTCGGCCTCGGCGACCACGACGACGCCGGGCAGCTCCCCCGTGCCCGTCGCGCCGCGGACGGCGGAACGGTGGATCGGCCCGTAGCGGCGGAGTTCCACCCGCTCGATGCCGGGCACGGCGGCGTCGATCTCGGCGTTCCGGTCGTCGCGGTAGGTGCGCACGAAGTCGTCATAGGCCTGCTGCTCGGTCCACTGCGAGTAGTGCAGCAGCGTGTCCCCGTCGGTCCCGATGAAGACGCTGTACGAGAGGAGGCCGAGGTCCGGCCACTCGCGGCTCTCCCAGGCCGTCCGGATGGCCTCGACGGCGGCGCGCTGGCGCTCGGGGGTGCCGACCCTCCAGGTGCTGACGAGGACGGCGCCGACTCCGGGGCGGTGGAGGTCGGGACGGGCATCGGGGCGGGCGACGGCGTTCACGGGGGTGTCTCCTCCTGGTCGGTGCGGACGACCCGCAAGGTGCGGACGACCCGCAAGGTGCGGACGACCCGCTCGGTGCGGATGACTCGACCCTCCTCCCTCAACCGTGGTTGAGGTCAAGGGGCTTCGCCGTGGGAGACTTCGCGCCATGATCCTCCGCCCCGCCACCCGCGCCGAACTGCCCGCCGTCCTCGCCCTCCTCGCCGACGAGGACAGGGTCGTGGACCCCGCCTCGGTCGCCGTCACCGACGCGTACGAGCGGGCCTTCGCGGACATCGAGGGCGATCCGCGCAACGAGATGCTGGTCCTGGTGGACGGCGACCTCGTCCTGGGCTGCCTCCAGGCCACGTACATCCCGGGGCTCGGCAGGGGCGGCGCCGAGCGGGCCCTGATCGAGGCGGTCCGGATCAGGGCCGACCGGCGCGGCGGAGGGCTAGGCCGGGAGCTGATGGAGCGGGCCGTGGCGCGGGCGAAGGAGCGCGGCTGCGCGCTCGTCCAGCTGACCAGCGACAAGAAGCGGGAGGACGCCCACCGCTTCTACGCCTCGCTGGGCTTCGCGCGCAGCCACGACGGCTTCAAACTGGCGCTCTAACCCAGCAGGTGCCCGCCGCCGTCGACGAGGAGGACCTCCCCGGTGATGTACGAGGCGTGGGCCAGGTCGAAGACGGCGCCGGCGATGTCCTCGGGGCGGCCGACCCGGCGCAGCGGGACGACCCCGGCCACATGCTCCTTGGCGGCGTCGGCGCCCTCGACGCCGTCGAACCAGGGGGTGTCGATGAGGCCGGGCGCGACGGCGTTGACGCGGACCTCGGGGCCGAGGGTCTTGGCGAGGAGCTTCGTCATGTGGTTGACGGCGGCCTTGGAGACGGCGTACGGGATGGAGCTGCCGCCGGGCCGGACGCCGGCCTGGGAGGAGACGGTGACGACGCTGCCGCGGGTCTTGCGCAGGTGCGGGACGGCGGCGGTGACGGTCTGCCAGACGCCGATGACGTTGACGTCGTAGAGGTGGCGCCAGACCTCGGGCGAGGCGGCTTCGAGGTCGTCGTGCGGGATGAACCGGGTGGTGCCCGCGCAGTTGACGAGGAGGTCGAGGCGGCCGAGGGCCTCCACGGTCCGCTCGACGAGGTCCTTGGCCTGGGTCTCGTCGGAGACGTCCGCCCGGAGGTAGACGGCGCCGGGCAGTTCGGCGGCGAGGCGTTCGCCGGCCTCGACGGAGCGCGCGGAGTTGACCGCGACCCGGTAGCCGGCCTCGGCGAGGCGGCGGGCGACGGCGGCGCCGATGCCCGAGGACGATCCGGTGACGAGTGCGACGCGCTGTTCGGCGGCGGTGTTGTGCGAGTTCATGCGGTGCGTTTCTCCATGTCCCCCTGTCGCGCCCGCCGATCATGCCAGACGACCCCACTCTTCAGCGGTTCTTATCTCTCGCACCAAGCAGATCTAAGTGGACCTTCACCGTCGGGCGCGGCCAGACTTCCGGAATGATCACTCCTTCCGGAACCAGCCCCGAACGCCCCTTCGGGCGTGCCCTCTGCGCGATGGTCACCCCGTTCACCGCCGCCGGCGCGCTCGACCCCGACGCGGCGGGGGAACTCGCCGTCCGGCTCGTCGCGGAGGGCTGCGACGGCCTGGTCCTCAACGGCACGACGGGCGAGTCCCCGACCACCACCGACGCCGAGAAGGCCGCGCTCGTCCGCGCCGTCCGCGAGGCGGTCGGTCCCGGCCCGTCGGTCCTGACGGGGGTGGGCACCGCCGACACCCGCCACACCGTGGAGCTGGCCCGGCAGGCCGAGGAGGCGGGGGCGGACGGGCTGCTCGTCGTCACCCCGTACTACAGCCGTCCCCCGCAGTCGGCCGTCGAGGCGCACTTCCTGAAGGTCGCGGACGCGACCGGGCTGCCGGTGATGGTCTACGACATCCCCGGCCGCACCGGCACCCGGGTCGAGCCCGCGACGATGCGGCGGCTCGCCCGGCACCCGCGGATCGTGGCGGTGAAGGACTGTTCGTACGACCTGCTCGGTTCGGCCCGGCTGATCGCGGAGACGGGGCTCGCGTACTACTCCGGGAGCGAGGAGCTGAACCTGCCGCTGTACGCGGTGGGCGGCGCCGGCTACGTCAGTACGGTGGCGAACGTGGCGCCGCGTCAGATGCGCGCGGTCCTGGACGCCTTCGACGCGGGCGACACGGCGGGCGCGGCCCGGCTCAACGCCGGGGTCCTGCCGCTGACCGAGCTGATGATGGCCTCGGGCCTGCCGGGCACGGTGACCGCGAAGGCGCTCCTCGGCGGCCCGGTGCGCGAACCGCTGCGGCCCGCGGACCGGGAGGCGGCCGACGCGCTGCGCGCGGCGCACGGGGCGCTGGTCCGGGCGGAGTCACTGGTGTAGCAGCCCCG
>NZ_JBEXSZ010000050.1:0-49807 GCF_040613865.1 Streptomyces sp. NPDC006197
GGAGGTCGACGACTTCGAGGTACGCGTCGATCAACTCGCCCTCGGCCCGCGTCAGTGCGGGCAGCGACGGCCCACAGGGCCGCCGACAGCGGGGGCTTCGCGCTCACCGTTGTCGCCGTACCCCGGGCCTCGGCCGTCGCCCGACCCGTCCTTCGTGTCCCGCCCGCGCGGCGCGGCGGGGGGCACGGCGGGAGCCTTCGTGCGGCTCCCACCGCTCCGGCCCGTGGCGCCGGGGTCGTCGGGCGGGACGGCGGGCAGCGGCGCCTGCGGCGGCGTCGCCCGAGGCGGGGCGGGCGGTGGCGGGAACGGCGGTGCGGGGGGCGGTGCCGCGGGACGGCCGGCTCGCTGGGCGGGCACGGACGCGGGCACGCCGCCGTTGCCGACGGGCGCCCGGCCGTCGGCAGCGCCCGGTGCGCCCGGGGCCTTCGGGGGCACGGGCCGGCGCCGCGCGGCGCCGCCGCTCCCGCCTGTCGTCTCCTCGTTGCGGTTCTCGCGTGCCATCACGCTCCACTTCCCTTCGGGTCGAGCAGGCGCCGGCGGTGTCGCCCCGAGCGGGGACGGACGGCGTCGGCCGGCTTCCCGGTCTCCATCAGGTCCTCGAACAGCGCACGTGCGTGGACCAGCGCCTCCCTCAGCTCCTCCGTCGAGGCCGATGTGGAGCGCCCCGCACGGCGTATCGCGCGGATGCCCTCCACATGGCGCGGATGGTGCACCGACAGGGCGGCGAGCTGTTCCTCGCGCCGGTCCGCCCCCGGGAAGCCCTCGGTCTCCGCGACCCGTGCGAGGAGCTCGTCCGCGTCGGCCACTGACTGCCGCGGCGCGTCGACGAAGCGCTCCTGGAGCGTGGTCCACTGAGCGGTGTAGTGCTCGCGGACCGCCGGCGCCAACGGCAGGGGGTGGATGCCGCCGTACCCGTCGAGCCGCTCGCGCAGGTCGCGGTGGGCGGACTCGCTGTCGCCGCGGTGCCGTTCGAGCGTGCGGTCGTACTCGGGGCCGAAGCGTCGCTTGAGGGAGCTCGCGCTCCTGTCCGTACCCGTGAGGGCCCGGACCAGGAAACCGGCCGCCAAGAGGACGGCGACCGTCGCCGCGAGGAAGAGAACTGCGGTCTGGGTCGACATGACTGCCTTCCTGGATGGTGGTGACTCCTGGCCGACTACGCCGCTGCCGCGCCGGTTCCGCCGGACGGCTGACGCTCGCTCACCGTGAGGCCGCCCCAGACTCCGTACGGCTCGGCCACACTGACGGCATGTTGCAGGCACCGGGCCTGTACGGGGCATTGGTCGCACACCGCCTTGGCGGCCTCCTCCCGCGCCACCCGGTCCTGGCCGCGCTCGCCCTCAGGGTGGAAGAACACCTCGGTACCCAGGCCGCGGCACGCGGCCGCCCTCTGCCAGGCCCACTGATGCTCCGCCCGTCCGGGCAGGTGCGATACCTTCGACATGTCAGGCCTCTCCTTCGCTCCGGTCGGCCGTACGTCTCCTCTCATCCGTCTGGCCGCTGAATCCCGGGCGAAACGTGCCACATCACCTGCGCGGAGAACCCGGCGTGTCAGCGCGGGCAGAAGAACCAGCAGAAGGGGAAGGGGGTTCTGATCGCCCGGGCCCGGAAGTGCGCGTGTTCCTGGTGCAGTCCGCGCGGGGATTCCTCGAACTCGTGGCGCCGTTCCCGCTCCACGAGGAACGACAGGTCGGCCGGCCGAAGGCGGCCCTGTCGTAACTGTCGCCGCCCACCGCGCGGTCGACGGCGTGCCGGGTCACCAGGTCGCCGCCGCGTACGGCGCGTACGGGCCGGGGCGGGTCGCCTATGCCCTCGATGTCGTCCAGGAGCTTCCGGCCGGCGGGGGCACTCGCTCGGACTCCGGTGGCGGACCGGGCGGGGTGCCGTCGCCGAACGGCCGTCCGCCGAGGTCCTCACGGGCGTGCGGGGTGAGCCAGCCACGGGGGTCCGGGCCCCGGGGGACGATGCCGGTCGGGTTGATGGCGTGGTGGACCACGTAGTAGTGGGCTTTGATCTGCGCGAAGTCGATCGTGTCGCCGAAGCCGGGCGTCTGGAAGAGGTCTCGGGCGTAGGCCCAGAGAGCGGGCAACTCGGTCAGCTTCTGCCGGTTGCACTTGAAGTGGCCGTGGTAGACGGCGTCGAACCGCGCCAGTGTCGTGAAGAGCCGGACGTCGGCCTCGGTGATGGTGTCGCCCACCAGGTAGCGTCGGCGTCCGAGACGCTCCTCGAGCCAGTCGAGCCGCGCCCACAATCGCTGGTAGGCCGTGTCGTACGCCTCCTGCGTGCGGGCGAAGCCGCACTTGTAGACGCCGTCGTTCACGTCCTGGAAGACCTTCTCGGCCACGTCGTCGATCTCGTCGCGCAGGTTCTCGGGATAGAGGTCGGGCGCGCCGTCCCTCTGGTGGGCCGCCCACTCCTGGCCGAGGTCGAGCGTGATCCGGGCGAAGTCATTGGTCACCACCTGGCCGGTGGGGACGTCGACGAGCGCGGGCACGGTGATGCCCCGCGAGTAGCCGGGGTCGCGCTGGAAGAACGCCTCCCGCAGCAGCTCGATCCCCAGCACCGGGTCCTTGCCGCCGGGGTCCAGGTGGAAGGACCAGCTCCGATCGTCGTGGATCGGTCCCGCGATGCCCAGGGAGAGCACGCCCTCGAGCCCCATCAGCCGCCGGACGATCGCCGCCCGGTTCGCCCACGGGCAGGCCCGGGCGATCACCAGTCGGTAGCGTCCGGGCTCCACGGGCCAGCCGTCGCGGCCGTCGGCCGTGATCCGTGTCGCGAGGTAGTTCTGGTCCCGATGGAATTCCCCGTCACCAGCCATACTCCGAGCCTAACGGTGCCCGCGACCCCACGGGGAACGTGCGTGGGATGTCCGGGGACGTGTCGAGCGTGTCCGGACGGGTCCGTGGCGACGACGTCCGGGGGCGCGTGTCGCCGATACCCGGGCCGGTGAGGTCGTACCTGGATCGGTGAGGTCGTACCCGGCTCGGTGAGCTCGTGCCCGGGTCAGTGAGGTCGTCCCGGGTCGTGAGGTCGTACCCGGCTCGGTGAGGTCGTCGTTCGTCCTTCGGACGCCGGCTGTCTCTGCCGAAAGGAAGAGTTCCGGATCGGTCCTGAGGTCCACGCCGGGCCTCTCGCCCCGATCGATACTGGACGATGTGCCTCTTCTCAGCCGTTTCCGTCGTGACGTCCAGCCCGAGCGGGATGCTCCCGTGCGTCCGGCCGACGTCGGCCGGGCCGTCGGTGAGACGGCCGGCGTGGCCGTGGCCGCCCTGTGTCTGTGGGTGGTCGCCCTGCGTCTGTGGGACCTGCCGCACCCGGGATTCCAGCTCTCCATGGTCCCGGTCGCCGTCGCGCTCTTCCCGCTGCGGCGTCGCCGCCCCGAAGCCGTGCTCCTGGTCCTCGCCGTTCTCGCCGGCGTGGCGCCCGTCGTCGGGCCGGTCACGGCGGCGACCGCGTACGCGGTGGCGCTCGGTACGATCCGCCCGCGCCGCGCCCGGCTGCCGGGCGGCGCGAGTCTGCTGACCGTGGCGGCCGCCGCCGCGGCCGGCCCCTGGGTGGGCCCCGGCTCCGCCGCGTACGGTCTGGAACTCGGGTTGGCCATGGCGATGACCGCCGTGGTCGTACCCGGTCTGGTGGGGACGGTCTCCGGGCAGCAGGCCCGGCTGGTGTGGGCGCTGCGCGAGCGCGGCGACGCCGCCGAGCGCGCCCGCCGGTTCGCGGACAGCGAGGCGCGGCTGCACGAGCGGGCCAGGATCGCCGCCGAGATGCACGACCTGGTGGGCCACCGGCTCAGTCTGATCTCCCTGCACGCCGGGGGTCTGGAACTCGCCCTCGACAAGGCCGATCCCGAGCTGCGTGAGGAAGCCGTCCTGGTCCGGCGCACCACCCGCGACGCGATGCGCGAACTGCGTCAGACGCTCGGGGTCCTGGGGCCGCTCGGCCGGGACACCGGACCGGACGCGCTCACCGCCGCCACCGGCACCCGGGCCGACGTCGAGGCGCTGGTGGCGGAGTCCCACGACGGCGGCATCGACGTGCGGCTGGAGTGGAGCGGCCCCGACCTCGACGCGCGCCCACCGCGGGTGCGCCGGGCGGTGCACCGGGTGGTGCGGGAGGCCCTGACGAACGTGCACCGGTACGCGGCGACCTCCCGTGTCACCGTGCGGGTCACGCACGACGACCGGACGGTGGGCGTCGCGGTCCGCAACGGCGCGCCGGCGGCCCCGGCCGGGCCGGCGACGGGGACCGGGACGGGGCGCGGCCTGCCCGGTCTGCGCGAACGGGTCGAGCTGCTCGGCGGGACGTTCGAGGCGTACGCGCTGCCGTCCGGCGGGTTCGAGGTGGTCGCGGCCGTCCCTGCGGAACCGTCCGACACCGTCGCGAGGAGTCCGGTCGCTGCTGTCCCTGCGGATCCGGCCGCCCTCGCGAGGGACCCGGCGGCGACCGTCCCGGTGGAACCGGGCGACACGGTCGCGAGGAACCCGGCCTCGGGCGGCCCGGCCGACTCTCCCCCGAGCGGGTCCGCCGAGGGGGCGGTCGTGGTGCCGCGCGGTCCGCGATCCGCCGGGGCGCTGACGCTCGGTCTCGAGGCGGCGGCCCTGGGGGTGGTGATGGCGCTCGCGATCAGTCTGGTCTACGGCCAGCCGCGGGGCACGACCCCGCCTCCGCGGCCGCGCCTCGGCATGACCTACCAGGAGCTGAAGGGGGTCTTCGACAACCCGGCCGTCCGCGCGGCGGCCACCGGACACGAACCGGCACGGCCCCCCGACGCGGTGGGCTGCGTCTTCCCGCCCGCCGGCGCCGATCCCGGCCCCGGCTCCTTCACCGTCACGCGCTACTGCTTCGACGCCGCGCAACGGCTCGTCTCCATCGACCGATTCACCGTCCCGTCGGTACGGGACGCCCCGCCCTGGGAGTCTTCATGACCGAGCCGTCCGCGCCGATCCGTGTCCTGGTCGTCGACGACGAGGCGATGATCCGGCACGGGGTGCGCCTGATCCTGCGGCATGCGGAGGGCATCGACGTGGTCGCGGAGGCGGCGAACGGACACGCGGCGGTCGAGGAGGCCGCCGCACACCGACCTGACGTGGCTCTGGTGGACATCCGTATGCCGGTGTGCGACGGTCTGGCCGCGATCGCGCCGCTGCTCGCCCTTGATCCCGCGCCGCGCGTGGTGATGCTGACGACCTTCGGCGACGACGACAACGTGGTGCGGGCGCTGCGGGAGGGGGCTGCCGGGTTCCTGTTGAAGGACGAGGGCCCGCAGGAGCTGATCAGCGCGGTACGGGCGGCCGCCGCCGGGGACTCCGTGCTCTCGCCGGGGGTGACCGGGGCGGTGATCTCGCGGATGCTGCGTTCCGGCGGGGCTCCGGGCGACGCCGAGGGTGCGCTCGTGGACGAGCGGATCGCCCGGCTCACCGGCCGGGAGCGGGAGGTCCTGGCGATGCTCGGCCAGGGGCTGTCGAACCAGGGCATCGCCGGGCGGCTCGGCATCGGGGTCGGCACGGTCAAGACCCATGTGGGTGCCGTCCTGGACAAGACGGGTTCGGCGAGTCGTGTGCAGGCCGCGCTGCTGGCGCACCGCACCGGCCTGGCCTCCTGAAGCGGAGGTCCCAGGTCGTCGCGCGTCCGCGTCCGGACCCCGGTGTCGCTCCCGCTCCGGGGCGGGGTCCCTGACCTACGGCAGAGAGCGGCCGAGGTGGCTCTGTCCTTGGACAGAGACCGATTCCCGCCTCCAGTACGACGTTTCCGCAGTTCGGCGTCGTGAGGATGGACACGTCCTCCGGTTCGTGAGTCACCTCGCGAGCCGTCGTATCCCGGGCGGAGCCTCCATGTCACACATCCTTCCTTCCTCCAGCGCGACCCTCGTCGCGCCGGCCGCACGCGCGTCCGGCCTGACCAAGACGTACGGGAGCGGGGAGACCCGGGTCACCGCGCTGGACGCGGTGACCGTGGAGTTCGCGCGGGGCCGGTTCTCCGCCGTCATGGGCCCGTCCGGCTCCGGCAAGTCCACCCTGATGCACTGCATGGCCGGCCTGGACCCGGTGACCTCGGGTTCGGCCCGGATCGGCGACGTCGAACTGTCCTCCCTGAACGACCGGCAGTTGACGGGGCTGCGGCGGGAGAAGGTCGGTTTCGTCTTCCAGGGGTTCAACCTGTTGCCCACCCTGACCGCGCTGGAGAACATCGTTCTGCCCCTGCGGCTGGCCGGCCGGAAGCCGGAGGCGGAGTGGCTGGACGCCGTCGTGGCCACCGTCGGTCTCGCGGACCGGCTCACGCATCGCCCGGCCCAGCTCTCCGGCGGTCAGCAGCAGCGCGTCGCCGTGGCCCGCGCCCTGGTCTCCCGTCCGGAGATCGTCTTCGCCGACGAGCCGACCGGCAACCTCGACTCCCGTTCCGGTGCGGAGGTACTGGGCTTCCTCCGGGACTCGGTGCGGGAACTGGGCCAGACCGTGGTGATGGTCACCCACGACCCGGTGGCCGCCGCCCACACGGACCGGGTGGTCTTCCTGGCCGACGGCCGGGTCGTGGACGAGCTGCACGACCCGACAGCCGACGCCGTACTCGACCGGATGCTCGCGTTCGACTCCCCGGTCCGTACCTGACCGTGCCGTCAGCCCGCGACCGCACGTCCCGACCACCCTTCGAAAGTCCACCATGCTGCGAACTGCTCTGCGCAACGTCCTCGCCTACAAAGCCCGTCTGGTCATGACCGTGCTGACGGTCTGCCTCGGCGTCGCGTTCGTCACCGGCTCTCTGGTCTTCGCCGATTCCACCACCGCCGCCTACCGCGCCTCCTTGTCCCGCGACTACGCGGACATCGCGGTGAGCGTGACGCCGGCCTACCACCCGGGCATGTCCGACGCGGAGCGGTACGGCCTTCTGGACGACGCCCTGGCCCGCAAGTTGTCCGGCGTCGCCGGCGTCGCTTCCGTCCGGCCGGTTGCCGAGGGTTCGGTCACCCTGTCGGCCAAGGACGGCACGCCGATGGGGGCCGCCGGCAGGATGGGCAGGTTCGGAGTCGCGTACGTCCCCGGCGCCGACGGCAAGGACGACCGCTACCCGCTGACGGGCGGTCACGCTCCCCGCGGTGGGGGTGAAGTCGCGCTCGACCGGGGCACCGCGGCCGCCGCCGGTTACGTCCTCGGCGACACCGTCACCCTCGCCACGGACGGACCGGCCCTGAAGAAGCGCCTGGTGGGCCTGGTGTCCACCGACGACAGTCGGGTGAACTCCGGCGGCACCCTGGCCGTGTTCGACAAGGCCACCGCCCAGAAGCTGTTCGCCGCACCTGGGCGCTACAACCAGATCGACCTGACCGCCGCACCGGGCACCGGTGAGCCCGAACTCGCCGACCGCGTCGCCTCCGTCCTGCCCGCCGACCGCACCGAAGTCACCACCGGCAGTGCCCAGGCCGCGCAGCAGTCCGTCTACATCGACGCCAGGACCAGCAGCCATCAGCGTCTGCCCCTGCTCTTCGGCTCCGTCTCGCTGTTCATCGGCTCGCTCCTCGTCGTCAACACGTTCGTCATGCTCGTGGCGCGCCGGAGCCGCGAGATCGCCCTGTTGCGGGCGATCGGCGCCACCCGCCGCCAGGTGGTCCGCTCGGTCCTCGCCGAAGCCTTCCTGGTCGGCCTCGTCGCGTCCGTCCTCGGATTCGTGCTGGGCCTCGGGGTGGCCACGGTGCTGCCGGGCGTCCTGAACACCTCCGGCGACCTGCTGCCGAGCGGGCCCCTGGTGATCAGCCCGACCACGGTCCTCGCCGCGCTCGCGGTGGGGGTCGGAGTGACCGTGCTCGCCGCCTGGCTGCCCTCGCGACGCGCGGCGCGGATCGCCCCGGTCGAGGCGATGCGCGCCGCCGAGCAGCCGCCGTCCGTGACGGTCTCCCGCGTCCGCGGCGTCGCCGGTCTGGCCCTGGTCGCCCTGGGTGCCGGCCTGCTGTTCTCGCTCGGCGACGCGACCAGCGCCACCGACGACAACCTCCGGGCCGCGATGTTCGGGGCGGGCGTCCTCGTCGTCGGGCTGATCACGCTGGCCCCGCTGCTCGCCGGCCCGGTGATCCGGCTCCTCGGCCGTGTCACCGCCCGCCTCGGGGTCGTGGGCGAGCTCGCCCGCGAGAACGCCCTGCGCGACCCGCGGCGCACCGCCGCCACCGCCGCCACCCTGATGATCAGCACCGCGCTGGTCACCGGCCTCGCCGTCGTCGACCAGTCCACGAACCGGGCCCTGGACGCCCAGGCCGCCGCCGGGCTGGGCGCCGACTACGTCATCAGCACCGGCGACACCACCACCGGCATCGACGCCGCCGCCGTCCGGCGCGTCGCCGCCGTGTCCGGCGTGCGGATCGCCTCCGCCGTGGCCGACTCCTCCCTCAGCGCCGGCCCCCACGTCAGGATGGTCTCCGGGGTCGACCCGAAGTCCGTGGACGCCGTGATGAAGCTTCGTTTCCTGAGTGGTTCCGCCGAGGGCCTCGGGCCGGGCAAGGTCGCCGTCTCCCGTTCCTTCGCCCGCGAGCACCACGTCACCACCGGCGAGCAGATCAAGGCGGGCATCGGTCCCGGAACCGCCGACGCGTCCTACACCGTCGTCGGCGTCTACCAGGACAATCCGACCGCGCAGGACGTACTCGGTCACATCACCGACGTGCAGGAGCACAGCCTGCTGCGTGGCTCCGTGCAACGCGTCCTGGTCCGCACCTCGGACGGAAGGGTCTCCGAGGACCTGGAGAAGCGCCTGCGCGCCGCCGTGAGCGACAGCCCGCTGCTGAAGGTCCAGGACCGCGCCCAGCTCGTCGAGGAACAGGCCGGTGTCGCGGGCGAGCTGATGACCACGCTGTCCGGACTGCTCGTCGTCGGCGTCCTCATCTCCGCACTCGGCATGATCAACACCCTCGCCATGTCGGTCACGGAACGCACGCGCGAGATCGGCGTCCTGCGCGCCATCGGCATGGACCGTTCCGGCGTCCGCCGCATGATCCGGCTGGAAGCCGTCTGCGTGGCCGCCTTCGGCAGCCTGCTCGGACTGGCGGGCGGGCTGTTCGGGGCATGGAAGATCAGCGGGCTCGCCAACGGCGCGATCCCGCAGTACTCCTTCTCTCCGCCCTGGCCCGCCCTCGCCCTCGTGGTCCTGGTCTTCCTCGTCGTCGGCGCGGCCTCGGCCGCCCTGCCGGCGCGGCGGGCCGCCGCGCTCAGCCCCTTGAAGGCCGTCACCGAGGTCTAGGGCCTGTCTGACCCTGATCGGACGCGCCGTCCCGGGCGGCGCGTCCGGGGCCCGGGCCCGGCCTCTCCTCCCCCGCAGGAGGCCGGTGCGTCACCGCGCGGAGAGATCCCGGGGTGCGTGCGGAACCGCGCGTCCCGCGCACCTCGGGGCCGGTGCCTGTTAGGGTGTTGGTGACCTGGATCGTGTATGGAGGAGTCGCAGACGTGGTGGGTGACGACGACATCTCCGGGTGAGACCCGGATCTGACGGCCACCGGCCGGTGCTCAGGAGCGCCGCCGATGTGGTCCGTTTCGTCGTATCCCCTTTTCCCACGTCTGCCCAGGGCAGAGGTCCATTCCCCCTGCCCTCAGTACCTTCGAGGTGCCTCCATGTCCGACGCCGCCGTCATCTGCTCGAACCTTTCCTTCGCCTGGCCGGACGACACCCCGGTCTTCGCCGACCTGTCCTTCGCCATGGCCACCGGCCGTACGGGCCTGGTCGCCCCCAACGGTTCCGGCAAGAGCACGCTGCTCAAGCTGATCGCCGGTGAACTCCGGCCCGCCACGGGCTCGGTGTCGGTCGGCGGAACGCTCGGCTACCTCCCGCAGAGCCTCCCGCTGACCGGTGACCTCACGGTCGCCGAAGTACTCGGTGTCGCCGCGGTGATCCGCGCCCTGGACGCCGTGGAGTCCGGCGACGTCAGCGAGGAGCACTTCACCGCCATCGGCGACGACTGGGACATCGAGGAGCGCACGCGCGCCCAGCTCGACCGCCTGGGCCTCGCGGGCCTCGCGCTGGACCGCAGCCTGAGCACGCTCAGCGGTGGCCAGGTCGTCTCGCTCGGCCTCGCCGCCCAACTGCTCAGGCGTCCTGACGTCCTGCTGCTCGACGAGCCCACCAACAACCTCGACCTTCAGGCCCGCCACAAGCTCTACGACGTGCTGGGGGACTTCAACGGCACTCTGCTCCTCGTCAGCCACGACCGCGCGCTCCTCGACCGCATGGAGCGCATCGCCGAGCTCGGGAGCGACGAACTGCGCTTCTACGGTGGCAATTTCACCGAGTACGAGGAGGCCGTGCGCGCCGAGCAGGAGGTCACGGAGAAGAACGTCCGCAACGCGGAGCAGGAACTGAAGCGGGAGAAGCGGGAGATGCAGCAGGCCCGGGAACGGGCTGAGCGCCGGCAGAGCAACGCCGCCCGCAACCTCAAGAGCGCCGGTCTGCCCCGTATCTTCGCCGGCAACATGAAGCGCGGCGCGCAGGAGTCCGCGGGGCGGGCCGGGCAGATGCACTCGGCTCGGGTCAGCGAGGCGAAGGCCCGTCTCGACGAGGCCGGACGCGCCCTGCGCAACGAGCAGCGCCTCGCCCTGGACCTTCCCGACACCCGGGTGCCCGCCGGGCGCAACCTCTTCCTGGGCGAGGGGATGCAGGTGCGTCTGGGCGACAGTCCGGTGTTCGCGGAGGGAGGTGTCGACCTGGTCGTCCGGGGCCCCGAGCGGATCGCGCTGACCGGTCCCAACGGTGCCGGAAAGACCACGTTGATGCGCCTGGTCACCGGCGAACTCGCCCCTGACAGTGGGGAGATCAAGCGGAGCGACGGACGGATCGCGTACCTCTCGCAGCGCCTGGACACCCTGGACCCGGACCGCACCGTGGCGGAGAACTTCGCCGCGTTCGCCCCCGAGCGGCCCGAGGCGGAGCGGATGAACCTGCTGGCCCGTTTCCTCTTCCGGGGCGCCCGGGCACACCTTCCCGTCGGCGTGCTCTCCGGCGGCGAGCGCCTGCGCGCCACCCTGGCCTGCGTCCTGTGCGCCGAACCGGCCCCGCATCTGCTGCTCCTCGACGAACCGACGAACAACCTCGACCTGGTCAGCGCGAGCCAGTTGGAGAGCGCGCTCGATTCCTACCAGGGCGCCTTCATGGTGGTCAGCCACGACGAGCGGTTCCTCACCGAGATCGGGGTGAACCGCTGGCTGCGGCTGGCCGACGGCACGCTCACGGAGACGGGAGCCCCTGGGATGTGAACCGCCGATGTGTGAAGCGGCCCGCGTCCGAGGCGGCACGCCCCGCGGGCCGAACACCGGTCACATCGAACGGACAGCCATGTCTCAGCCCGCTCTGCTCGCCCATGACCTCGTACGCGACCTGGGCGGCCGTCGCGTCCTCGACGGCGTCTCCCTGACCGCCTCCCCCGGCCGTCGCATCGGCCTGATCGGGGAGAACGGCGTCGGCAAGTCCACCCTGCTGCGGGTGCTCGCCGGCGTCGACGAGCCCGACGCGGGGAGCGTCACGCGCCCCGCCGACCTGGGCTTCCTCCACCAGAAAATGCCGTACGACGCCGACTCCACCATCGCCGCGGTGCTGGACGAGGCACTGCGCGAGGCTCGCGAGGACCTCGCCGAACTGGACCGGCTCGGCGAGGCACTCGCCCGCGTCCCGGAGGACGACCCCGGCCATCGGGCATTTCTCGACGCCTACGGCAGGCGCCTCGAACAGGCTCAGGACCGGGAGGCCTGGGACGCCGACCGGCGGGCCGCCCTCGTCCTCGACGGGCTGGGTCTGAGCGCGTTCGCACACGACCGCTCACTCGGCTCGTTGTCCGGCGGGCAGCGCGGCCGGCTGGCCCTGGCCGCGCTGCTCGTACGCCGGCCCTCGGCGCTGCTGCTGGACGAGCCGACCAACCATCTCGACGACGGTGCCGCGTCCTTCCTGGAGGAGCAAGTCCGGGGCCTGTGCGGGACCGTGGTGATCGCCGGCCACGACCGGGCCTTCCTCGACGCCGTCTGCACGGATCTGATCGACCTCGATCCGGCGGTGGACGGCCCGGTCCGCTACGGCGGCAACTACAGCGCCTACCTCGGCGAGAAGCATGCCGAACGGGAGCGCTGGGAGCGGAGGTACGCCGAGGAGCAGCACGAGCTGGAGGAACTTCGCACCTCGGCGGGCGTGACCGCGCACCGGGTCGCACCGGACCGGGGCCGTACCGACAACGAGAAGATGGGGTACGGCCACCGGGCGGGCCGGGTGCAGAACCAGATCTCCCGCCGTGTGCGCAACGCTACGCGTCGGCTGGAGGAGTTGGAGCGCACCCGGGTCGCCGAGCCTCCTCGCCCGCTGCGGTTCGCGACCGGGGGACTGGCCGCGCGGGCGGAGGAGGACCCGCAGCCCCTGGTGTCCCTGCGGGACGTACGGGTGCCCGGCCGGCTCACGGTGGATGCCCTGGAGGTGCCGGTGAACTGCCGGCTGCTGGTCACGGGCGGCAACGGAGCGGGCAAGTCGACGCTGCTCGCCGTACTCGCCGGACGTCTCACCGCCGAGGGCCAGGTCCGCAGGCGGCACGGGCTGACGGTGGGACTACTGGCCCAGGACACCGTGTTCGACCGGCCCGACCGCACGGTCCGTGACACCTACGAGCTGTCACTGGGTCCGGCGCGGGCCGAGAAGGTGCCGCTGCGCTCGCTCGGTCTGCTGCACGAGGCGGACCTGGAGAAACCCGTCGGCCTGCTGTCCGTGGGGCAGCGCCGACGGCTCGCGCTGGCCCTCCTGGTGGCCCACCCGCCCCAGTTGCTGCTGCTCGACGAACCCACCAACCACCTCTCCCCGGCCCTCTGCGACGAACTGGAGGCCGCGCTCGACACGGGCCCCGGCGCGATCGTCCTCGCGAGCCACGACCGGTGGCTCCGCCGACGCTGGCAGGGCCGCGAAGTCCGCCTGGGGGCGGACGACTGACAAGGTTTCGACGGTGTTCCGCCGGGGGGCGGCTCGGTCGAGGTACCGGCAGGCCGCGTCGGCGACGGCCGGGACGCAGCCGCCCTCGCCCTTCACCTCGCCTCAACGCGATGGCTGACGCGGGATCTCTTGTTTCACGACCAGACGAGTCGCCCTTCGGCGACCTTGCAGACCGGATGGTTTCCCTCGGCGATCTTCGTCAGCATCTCCGCCACGAAGTCGAAATAGTGGGCCAGCGATTCGTACTCGCCCGTGATCGTGATCTCACCCACGAACCACCTGCCGACGCGCCCGTCCCGCACGTCGATGAACTTTCCCGTCCAGCCGTCCTGATCCGACAGGAACGGGATCCACTCATTACGCCAGAACGGATTGTCCGGCTGGTCCGAAGGGTCGAATCCACTGGGCACGGAACGGTTCGCGTAAAGCTTCTCAATCGCCCGGATGCCCAGAAAGAAGCTTCCTTCATCCGGGAACCCTGCGAAGCCGCAACATGCCACATCGGCGTCGACGTCCTCCTCGGGAAGATCCAGGTTGTTCTGCAGCAGCCACGCCCGAAGATCCCGAGGGAGAGGGACGCCCATGCGCTCCTCGGCGGCCGCGAGCATGTGCTCCGTGGCGGGCCCAGGCAGATCCGCGTGATCGGCCGGGGCGTGCTGCCGAAGAAGACTCATCACACGGGACCAGCTCTCCGTCACACTCATTTCCCCCTGCCCTCTCTCCACGGATGCCTCTATACGACTGCGCCACTGGGGGGGAGGGCGGAGCGCTGACCGGAGCCCACGTCAGCCCCACCGCGTGACGTCGGTCGCCAAAGCCGTCCTCACCCTGGCGTGGCGAAGCTGAAAAACTTTCACTGCCCGCGGCGGCACCTATCCGTCCCTGACAGACAGGCTCACGATACGTCGGCCACGGTGTCACCGGAGGGTCGGGCCGCCCTTCTTCTGCGGTACACCACCACCCCGCACACCGCGAGGAGGAGGGCGGCCACGGCGGACACCCCGAAGGCGGTCCGCTCGGCGAAGAGCCTTCCCAGCACTTCGAGCACGCCGAGCCCCGCGGTCGCGTAGACCAGCGCCCAGGCCGCGCCGCCCACGAACAGGGCGGGGAGGTAGCGCGGCAACGGCATGCGCATGCTGCCGGCGAGGAAGTTGGCGGCGGTCTGGAAACCGACGGTCAGGAAGGAGACGGCCACCACGGGGGCGCCCCACCGCTGGATCGCCCGCTCGGCGCGCCGGAACCTCTCCGAGGAGATCCGCCCGGCGAACCTGCTGCGCCGGGCACCGGCGCCGGCGAGCCACCCGACGGCGAACGTCCCTCCGGCGCGAAGCAGAACGATGACGTACAGGGCCCCGGCCGTGAGTGCGATCCTATCCACGACGCCTCGTCCCGGACGCCGGGCGAGAACCCGCGTCCCCCGTCGCCCTCGTGCGCGTCCCGCCCCGGCGAGCGCGCGACGCGCACAGGCCCGACCCGACTCCCACTCGCGCCCCGCCTCCGCTCGTTCCGCCCACCGGGCTCCCGCCCGAGGTACCAGAACCCGAACCTGCACGCCTGGATTCACACACCAGGCAAGGTCAGCCTAACCTAAGGCGTATGCGGCGGATACGGAGCATCGCTGCCCCGAGGAACGACAGGCAAGGTCAGCGCGTCCGTTCGGCCCGTCGCCCGCCCCGCGATGCTGTCCGCCACCCGGGCCGCATCGGACAACAAGGACCTGCCCGCGCCTGTCGACGGTGCCCGGATCGCGACGGCCGAGGAGCAACTGGGATTCGCGTTGCACCCCCTGCTCGCACGTCTGTACCGCGAGGTCGCCGACGGTGGCTTCGGGCCCGACTACCGACTGCTGCCTCTGCTCGGTCCGGGCTCCAACGTCGTCGGCGAATACCTGACGCGACGTGAGGCGTCCGCGGGGGCGGGGCATCCCGAGTGGCCCGAAGGCGTCATACCCGTCCTGACCTGGGGCTGCGCCATGTACGCGGGCGTTGATTGTCGCAGTGAGGACGGTCAGGTCCTGCTGTTCGAGCCGAACCCGTACAGCGGTGGATCGTGGGAGCAGTGCTGGTTCCTCGACTCCCCGGGTCTCGCAGCGTGGCTGGAGACATGGCTCGCGGGGACGGGCTGGTTCGAAGAGGACGCCTTCGACAGGGACGACGTGGTCGAGCCCCAGCCGTGGGACGAGGCGGCGAGCCGACTGACCTCCGGCACGTAGCGGAACACCGACCGCGGCGGGCGCCCATCGCCCACCCGGGGTACTCGATCCGAGGTCCGCGTCGTGACGTTCCGATGCCGTCGTCGGTCGGCTGTCGCCCCTCACCCCCGCGTGAGGAGCCCCGGGCTGACTTCCGTCAGCAGGACAGGGCCGCGCCCGCGGCAGAGACTGGAGAGGCGCGGAGGCGTGTTTCTCGGCAGTCGGGAGACGACCGCCGCGCACCGACGGGTCCGGCGCCACGGGCACGGACGCCGCGCCGGCGCAGCTCGTCAGGGTCCAGGGCGGTCTCGTCGCACCGTGTCCGCCTTGCGCCGCCACCGCCCCGAGTGCCCCGAGTGCCCCCGAGGAAAGGGTCCGGCCATGACGTCGTGGATGGCGTTCGACGATCTCGCCTTCCCGCCCCGCGCGTCAGCCCGGGTGACGAATTGAGTGCCCGCGGCGGAGGCGACGCGGCGGACGGGGGGCGCTACGGCCGGGACGTGTTCCGGCCCGAGCAGCCCGGTGAGGCCGAGCGGATCGATCTCGGGGCGCTGGCGTACGACGACCTCACCCTGACCCGGCTGCGCGCCCTCGGTGTCGGGCCGGGGTGGCGCTGTCTGGACATCGGTGCCGGTACGGGCACGGTCTCGCGGCGTCTGTTGCGCGAGGCGGAGGTGGCGGGCGTGCTGGCCGTCGACCGTGACGTGCGCTTCCTCGCCGAACGGCCCGTACCTGGGCTCGACGTCCTCCAGGCCGACATCACCGCCCCGGATTTCGCGCCGGGCCTGTTCGATCTGGTGCACGCGCGGTTCGTGCTGATGCACCTGCCGCGGCCCGAGCGGATGGTGTCGGCGCTGGCCGGGCTGGTCGCGCCGGGCGGGGTGCTCGTGCTCAGCGACGCGGTCGACCTGACCAGCGACCGTACGGGTGCCCCGGAGCCGGCCTCGGACGGCGGGGCGGCGGCCGACACACCGTACGCCGCCGCGATGCGCGCGATGTGGCAGGGGCTGCGCGGCTCCATCGGCACGGACGTCTCCTGGGTGCCGTCGTATCCGCGGCTGCTGCGCGGGGCCGGTCTGGGGACGGTCGGCGCGGAGATGTACGTTCCGCCGCTGCTGCGAGGCAGCCCGATCAGCCGTTTCTGGGCCGACACGTGGGAGCGCAGCCGGGCGTCGATGGTGGCCACCGGGTTGATCGACGATGCCGGGATCGATGCGGCGGTCCGCTACCTGGAATCGGACGCGTGCGCGGCGTTGTCGGCTGGGATGCTCACCGCCTGGGGCCGCAGACCGGGTCCTCCGGGGCCGTCGGCAGGCTGACACCCCGTGAGTCGGTGGGGCCAGGGTCCTGGGCATGGGCCTCACTCCTCCGGACGATGCGAGCGCCGCACGGCCGCCGCGACCAGGGAGAGTTCGGCGAGGGCGGCGGGGACCGTCAACGCCACGCCCCCTCCGACGTACAGGGCGAAGTCCCTCTGAAGGGCGCGGCGTACCGACGGCGGCGAGACCGGGGCCAGAACCGTCCGGCACGCGGCGTCCTCGCGTTCCTCCGCTCCGCGACGGAGGACGGCGCACACGCGCAGGGCGGTGCTCGTCGCGGCTCCGCGCCGTCGAGCATGGCGGTGACGGCGTATCCGACCGTCCGCCGTCAAGCCCGCTCCGTCTCCTCGGCCCGCTGTCCGCCCGCGCTGCGTCGCAGGGCCTCGGCGAGCGCCGGCCTGGACGCGTCCGGCAGGCTCGCCACTGTGCGGGAGGGCTTCTGCGACGCCCCGGACAGCCCGGCCGCAGCCTCGGGAGACCAATCCGGTCAATGGCGACCCGGGCGGCCGCCCGAGTCCGGATCACGCGCCCCGTCGCCCACTCTCCGTGGCGTCGCCGCCGGTCGGTCACGAAGCGTGATTCCTCCGGTAGCGGCTTTCGTCGAGTAGGCAGAGGGTAGGTGGGCGTGCGCGACGACGAAAGGCAGAGCGATGCCCGAGGGCCGACCCGCGACGACCGGCTCCGGCACCGAGGTGGAGAGTGACGAGCATTCGCTCACCGTGGGGCCGGGCGGTCCGATCCTCTCCCAGGACGCCTACCTGATCGAGCAGATGGCGCAGTTCAACCGGGAGCGCCTCCCGGAACACCGGCCGCACGCCAAGGGCAGTGGCGCGTCCGGCCGAACGGCTTCGCCCCCGGTATCGGTCCGGGCCCGGACCGGATGCTGTCGGCCCGGCTCTTCTCGTACTCGGACACCCATCGCGCCCGCCGCGGACACCGAACGGTACGGAAACCCGCCGAGCTGGAACGCGGACGGCGAGATCACCCGAGCGGCGTACGTCACGCACCCTGACGACGGCTGGGGGCAGATCGGCCCCCTCCTCGACGGCGTTGAGCGAACCGGTCCTGGAACGCGCCTTCGCGTACTGGGCCGACATCGACGCGGGCATCGGCAAGTACCTCGGCGAGCGCATCGCCGAGGGCGTCCGCGCCGGGCAGGGCTCGTGGGGACGGACGTGGCGAACCGCCAGGCAGGGGTCGTCATGAACGCGGCCCCTCGCCCCGGCGGAGGGACTCGGCAGGGAGGAGACACCATGGCGGAGTTCACTGCCTTCACCGATGTGGTCGACGGCCCGATGTACGTGGTCACGGCCGCGTCCGGAGGCGAGCGGGCCGGCTGCCTGGTGGGTTTCGCGTCGCAATGCTCGATCGACCCACCCAGGTTCGTCGTGTGGCTGTCGATCGCCAACCGCACCTACCGCGTCGCGCGCGAAGCCGAGTACCTCACCGTGCACCTGCTCCACGAGGGGGACCGGGCGGCGGCCGAGCTGTTCGGAGGGGAGACGGGTGACCGGGTGGACAAGTTCGCCAGGGTCGGCTGGCATCCGGGAGATGCGGGCAGCCCCGTCCTGGAGGGGCTCGCCACGTGGTTCACCGGCCGGATCGACGGACGGGTCGAGGGCGGCGACCACGTGGGCTTCCTCCTGACGCCCGTGGCGGCGGCTCCCCCGACGGCGGGCCCCCCTCCCCCGCTGCTCCGCTACCGGGCGCTGCGGGATCTCGACCCCGGCCACCCCGCCTGAGACCTCCGCATGGGAAAACGCGGGGCGGGTAGACGCTCGGCGTTCCGGCACCCGCCCGGCTGCTGAGTCATGGGCCGCCGTGGCTCTCGGAGGGGGCCGCCGTGCCCCGCGGTTCAGGTCCGAAGCGTCGACGTCAGTACGAGCACAGCAGTACGAGCACACCTGAAGAGCATTCGATCACGTTCTCGACCGGGAGAAGCTGATGGACATGGGCACCGTTCCCGTACCGCCCGATCCCGACACCACACCGGCCCCACCCCCCGAACCGCCACGTCCGCCCGGGCCGCCGAAGCCCGTCGAGCCGCCGCCCGTGCCGCCGGATCCCCCGGCACCGCCGGGCGGGCCCGTCCCTCCGACCGAGCCGTCGCCCCCTCCACCCGAGCCCCCGAAGCCCGGGCCGCCCCAGCCCGGCGCGCCGGAGCCGCCTGACTGAGTTCAGACGCCGGGCTCTTCGTCAGGATCACTCGGCAGCGGGCCGGGGTAGGGCCCTGGCCGCTCGGGCTCGGGCCGGGCAGCCCCGCCCGTGTCGCTGCCCGTCGCGGCGCCGGCCGTGCCCGGACTGTCGGCGGGACGGAGCCGGCCGCGCCAACCGCCGGTGGCGCTGCCGCGCTCCTCGATGAAGTCCTTGAAGCGCTGCAGATCGCCCTGGACACGGTTCTCCAGCACTCCGAGCGCCTCACCGGCCCGCTCGACCATGCCGTGGGGCTCGACGTCGAGCGCCAGGCTCACCCGCGTGTGCGTGTCGTCGAGGCGCTGGAAGGTGACGACGCCCTTCTGGTCGGTGTCCCCGCCGACCGTCCGCCAGGAGATCCGCTCGTCCGGGAGCTGGTCGACGATCTCGGTGTCGAACTCCCTGGAGACGCCAGCGAACCGCGTACGCCAGTGACACAGGCGGTCGTCGAGCTGCTTCACGTACTCCACACCGTCCATGAAGCGGGGGAACTCCTCGAACTGCGTCCACTGGTCGTAGACCACGCGCAGCGGGGCGTCCACCCTGATCGTCTCCTGCACCATGCTCATGGTGTCCTCCTCGATCTGGTGCGGGTGGGAAGACCCGATGTCAGCGGCTACCCCGTCCCGCGGCACTCACACGCGCCGACGGCGAACGCGGATGCCCCGAGGCGTCCCGGCGACCACTCCGATGCGGCCGTCCAGGAGCTCGCGTACGTCGACGCTGATCATGGGCCCCGTGGCGAGGACGCTCACCCCGACGGACGTGGTCGAGGTCGAACCGACCGTCCCTGTGGGGGTGGAGCGTGGCATTCGCGGGGATGGTGACGGGAAGGCATCAAGGGTCCGTCAGATCCGTTCATTCCCTGCTGCGGACGTACTTCCGCCAACACACCGGCGCCAAGCCGGAGATCTAGGCTTTCAAGAGCCGCTGCCCCGCGGGGGCGGGTGGGCGAGCTGTCTCGGCGAGGACTCAGCGGTTGGCGGCCGACATCCTCCGGCTCGTGAGCGGCCCCGGCCCGCTGCCGTCGAGGTCCCCCGAGCGAAGGGAGACGGTCGAGCCGTGGGTCGACCGCGTGGACGACCGTGCTCGGGGGCAGGGAGGGCGTCCGGGCTCGCCTTCGGTGACGCCTTCGGGGACCGTTGGTTCGGCATCCTGCGTCGCGAGGGCCCGGCGGCCCTGGAGGCGCGGACCCTCCCGCCGGAGCCCCTGTGGCGGTGGAGCGACGACACCGCCCAGGCGCTGGTCCTCGTACGGGAACTCGCCGAGGGCGGCGGTGACGTCGACCAGGACCGTCTCGCCCTGCGCCTCGCCGAGGCCTACGCCGACGACACGCACCGCGGCTACGGAGCCTCCATGCACGACGTGCTCCGCCGGATCGACGCGGGCGAGCCCTGGCAGGAGGTGGTCGCCGGACAGTTCGGCGGCCAGGGCTCCTGGGGCAACGGCGCGGCCATGCGCGTCGCCCCGCTCGGCGCCTGGCACTCCGCCGACCTCGACGCCGTCGCCGCACGGCTTCCCGGGAACGACGTCCGGTCGGGGCTGCGGATCGCGGCCCGGATGCCGGCACACACCTCGGTCCGGCATGCCGCGGAGGTCCTGGGTTCCGGTTACCGGATGTCCGGACCCGACACCGTCCCCTACACCCTCTGGTGCGCGGCAGGGCACCTCGACGACCTCCACGAAGGCCTGTGGACCACCGTCGCCGGGCGCGGCGACATCGACACCACCTGCGCCATCGCGGGCGGAGTCATCGCCGCTCGCACGGGCACCACCGCACTCCCGCCCCTCTGGCACGCCGCCCGTGAACCACTCCCCCCGCTCACATCGCGGTAGGAACTCATGAGGACCCGCGCGTCCATCAGGGCAGGAGGCACGGCTCACAATGCCAACCGCGACGCCTTCGTGTGCGAACGTCCTCGCACAGGCCGGGGTCAGGTGGCGGGCGGAGAGACGAAGACCCGTTCCAGCAGGGTGTACAGGGAGGCCCGGTCCTGGTCGTCGAGCCTGTCCAGGCCCTCCTGTGTGGTGCGCATCTTCGCGCGGATCGCGTCGGTGACGCGCTCGCCCTCGGCTGTGAGGATGACGTTCTTGACGCGCCGGTCGGAGGCGTCGGCCTCGCGGCGCACCAGGCCGCGCTGCTCCAGCCGGTCGATGATCCCGGTCATGTTGGAAGCGTCGCAGGCCATGGTCTCGGCCAGGGCGCGCATCGCGGCGGGTCCCCGACGCAGCACGGTCAGGGCCTTGCCCTGGCTCGCCGTGAGGTTCTCACTCGCCGCCGCGACGGTGAAGTCGCCGTAGTAGACGCCGAGCGACACGGAGAGCAGCTCCATGAGCCGGGCCGTGTCGACGCGGGGGCCTTCTGTCATGCGGGCCACTCTACCCGGAGATGCTTGACTATCTCAAATATCTACCTCTACCGTTTCCTCATTGCATGAAGTTCTCAAGCATCAAGGTTGTCAAGTAGTAGCCATGAGGAGCCTCCCTGTGACCGTCACCGCGTCCCCCGCCTCCCGCGCGGCCGAGATCCTGTCCCGGCCCGTCACGCTGAACGGCCTGACCGTCCCGAACCGCATCGCGATGGCGCCCATGACGCGCATGTTCTCCCCCGGCGGAGTCCCCGGCGAGGACGTGCAGTCGTACTACGCCCGCCGCGCCGCCGCCGGCGTGGGCCTGATCGTCACCGAGGGGACCTACGTCGGCCACGAGTCGGCCGGGCAGAGCGACCGTGTGCCGCGGTTCCACGGCGAGGAGCAGCTGGCGGGATGGGCGAAGGTCGCGGAGGCCGTGCACGCGGCGGGCGGCACGATCGTGCCGCAGCTGTGGCACATCGGCATGGTGCGCAAGCAGGGCCAGGCGCCTTACGCCGACGCCCCGGCCATGGGCCCCTCCGGCATCCGCCCGGACGGCACCGAGGGCACGGGCAAGGCAATGACCCAGAAGGATCTGGACGACGTCATCGGCGCCTTCGCCGAGGCCGCCGCGGCCGCCGAGCGCATCGGCTTCGACGGCGTCGAACTGCACGGCGCCCACGGCTACCTCCTCGACCAGTTCCTGTGGGCGGGGACGAACCGCCGTACCGACGCCTACGGCGGCGACCCCGTGGCCCGTACGAAGTTCGCGGCCGAGATCGTGGCCGCGGTCCGCGAGACCGTCTCGCCCGACTTCCCGGTGATCTTCCGCTTCTCGCAGTGGAAGCAGGACGCCTACGACGCGCGGCTCGCCGAGACCCCGGAGGAACTGGAGGCGATCCTGGCCCCGCTCGCAGCGGCCGGCGTCGACGTGTTCCACGCCTCCACCCGCCGCCACTGGATACCCGAGTTCGAGGGCTCGGACCTGAACCTGGCGGGCTGGACCAAGAAGCTCACCGGCAGGCCCACGATCACCGTCGGCTCGGTCGGCCTCGACGGCGACTTCATCCACGCCTTCGCGGGCGAGGGCGCCCCGGTTCAGGGCATCGACGACCTCCTCGACCGCCTGGAGCGCGACGAGTTCGACATGGTCGCCGTCGGCCGCGCGCTGCTCCAGGACCCGGAGTGGGCGGCGAAGGTCCTGGCGGGGCGGACCGACGAGCTGAAGCCGTACGACGCTGCTGCGGTGAAGACGCTGAGCTGACCTCGGGCTCTCGTGACGGTTCGCCGACTCCGTCGGCGAACCGTTTCGCGTGCCGGCCGAGTCGGTGCCTGCCACTGCGACACCCGCGGGGTTCGGCTCGCCAGGGCTGGAGGCGGCGAGGAGTGGTGCTGTGGCGCTCTTTACGTGACTGTCAGGCGTGACGGCGAGCATGCGGTCCGGGCGGCCGGCGCGACCCGACCCATCAGGATGTCGACCTGCCGGAACTTCGGTTCGCCGCCGGTCCACCCACCGGGCACGCGAGGGCAGGTGACGGCGAGGCCGGAAGACAGCGTGCGCTCCTGCCTCTGGGGGCTACCCGCGACCGCCGTCCCCGTGGGGAAGCGTGACCACGCGGATGGAGGAGTACGCGACGCTCAAGCCACCCGAAGCGGGGAGTCGCATGACTGTCGACACCGGTCGGGGAAAACCCCGGCTCTCAGGTGCCCGTCCGCCGAAGGCGTTCGCGGACGGCAGCGCGGTCGGTGCCGAGTCGTGCTATGAGTTCCGCCGCAGGATCCGGCTCCTTGCAGTCGAGCAGGGCCAGCAGAAGGTGCTCCGGCGCGATGCGTCGACTGCCGGCTTCCCTCGTCTCGGCCAGGGCGCGTGAGAGGACGGCGCGGGCGCCGGAGCTGAAGGGGGTGCGCTTGCGGGAGGCGGGAATCGGCGGGCGGTCAATGCCGTGGACGTCGATGCCGACCGCAGCCAGCGCGGACCTGTCGAGGGCGTCGAGAGCGGCACGTGCGGTCTCCAGGCCGGCTCCAAGGGCCCGGACCGAGCCGGGTTCGTGGAGCAGTCCCAGGAGAAGGTGATCAGTGCCCATGCGGCGATCGCCCCGGAGTGCGGCTTCGCCGAGCGCCGAAGTGACGGACGCGCGGGCACCTGCTGCGAACTGTTCGAACATGGTCGTCTCACTTCCCGTACTTGGCGTGCACGGACTGCCGGGAGACACCGAGGGCGTCGCCGATGGTGAGCATGGGCGCCGGCCGAATGGATCAGGGGGCGAAGGCCCAGAGATAGCCGACGTGGTTGAGCCGGTTGTTCTTACCGACTTCGGCTTGTCAGGGTGACGCAGGGACGCCGAGGAGGACAGACGTGATGGGCGATAGCACTCCCGCCCCGGACTCCGGCACACACGCTGCGCCCGGCTCGCACGGCTGGCCATCGCGCTTGACGACAGGCAGGTGAGTACCTGCCTGTGTCGAGCGTGAGCCTCGAAGCAACAGCGGTGGACTCGGTTTTCAAGGCGCTGGCCGATCCCACGCGGCGGCTCCTGCTCGACCGGCTGCGCGAGCACAACGGGCAGACGCTGCGCGAGCTGTGCCAACGCCTCGACATGGCACGCCAGTCGGCGACACAGCACCTGGACGTCCTCGTGCGGGCCGACCTCGTCACCGTCGTACGGCGCGGCCGGGAGCGGCTGCACCACCTCAACCCGGCCCCGATCCACGAGATCGAGAAGCGCTGGATCTCCGGCTTCGACAAACCCCGCCTGCAAGCGATCAGCGCCATCAAGCACCAGGCAGAGGAGTACGCCACGACCAACGCACCCACACCGGTGCTGTTCTCGACCACGAGCACGCGGGGCCGCACGGCGCACTGGGGTTTGTCGGGAAAGTGCTGGTCACAGCCGACAACGTCCAGCTCCGCCAGGGTGGTTGTCAGTGCGTTCTCGTAAGCTCGCGGCGACCTGATCGAAGGGATTGCCGTGGAAGACCCGACGGGCATCGCAGAACTGGCCAAGATCCTTCCTCCAGATCTTGGCACTGACGAGGAGATCGACTGGGTGGCCGCGGAAGCGCGGTGGGGCACGCGGCTCCCGCGGGACTACATGGCCTTCATGTCCGTGTGGGGTGCTGGCTCGTTCGAGGAAGTCTGCATTCTCATGCCCCTGCCGAAGGAGTACGTCCAGTGGGATCCAGGGACCTTCGAGGAGGAGACGGAGAACGCTCGCCACACCTGGGAGATGCTGAACGGCCAGGAAGGCCTCGACATCAACCCGGACCACATCCTCGCCTGGGGTGTCACCTCCGGCGCAGACATCCTCTGCTGGCTGACCACCGACCCCGACCCCGACCAGTGGCCGGTCCTGGTCTACGGCCGCCACACTCGTGACAACTTCACCCTGTTCTCCTGCGGCATGGTCGAATTCCTCCGCAAACTACTCCTGGACGAGTTCGACCCTTATCCAATCAGCATCGATCTCCGCGACGCATCCCCGCGCTACGTGCACTGGCTCGAGCAACAACGTCGCTGGAAGGCGGACTTGGACCAGTACCCCGGTGAGTCACGGCCCGCCAACCAGTAGGAGTTGTCGCGGCCCCTGGGCACGGTCCTCGTCGACGGCTTGACGGCCGGGGTCGAAGACGAGGGCGAGACGGCGTACGTGCGCGTACTCGTCTTCCTCCTTCCACCTCGCCCTGGCGGGCCGGGCCGGCGCTCGCCTGAGCTCCGTACCCGGGGCCTCCGTCAGCCGGAGCACCGTCCTGCGCCTGGTAGATGCTCTTCCCGAGCCGAAGATGCCCGCCCCGCGTGTGGTCGGCGTCGGCGAGTACGCCACCCGCAAGGGCCGCCACTACGGCACCGTTCTCGTCGACGTCGAAACCCGCCGTCCTGTCGACCTACTGCCCGACCGGGAGGCATCGAGCCTGGCGGCCTGGCTCGACGCCGTCCGGCAGGACGGCCTGCCCAGCCTCCACACCCTCGCCGCAGGCATCGACCGCGACCGCGACGCCGTCGCAGGCTTCGCCCTCCTGCGGAAGCGCGTCCTCATGTCCTGACCACCGACGACGGGAGGAACTCGATGGCAGCGACATCGGCGGATGTGCAAGCCTTTCCCCTTCCAGATGCCGACGGAGAAGACCTTGATGACCCGCGACGAGGCCCTCGATCAGTTCAGACACATCGCGCGCGAGAGGGCATTTGGCAGGCATGTCGGGTCGGACAGGCTCATTCAGGCAGGTCTGGACGCGCTGCTAGCCGGGATCGAGAGCCCGTCCCTGGCCATGCTGGCTGGCCTCCTCCGGAGCGAAGAGCCCGAAGCGCCAGAGCTCTTCGACCAAGTGCTGGAGGAGCTGGGACTGCTCTTCCGCCCGCCCGCGGACCCCCGGGCCGCAAAGTGGGCGATGGCCTACTGGATCGCCGGTCAGATCGCCGACGGATCCCTGGATCCCGCCGCCGGCACTCACCTCATCTGGGCAGACATCGCCTATGACCTCGGCTATCCCGACGAGCTGGGACCACTGGTGTCCTGCGCGCACAACCTGGACGGCTGGGAGGAGAGCTGGGGAGTCTCCGTCGAGGAACTCAACGAAGAAGCGGTCGAGGCAGCGAAGCAGTTCCTCAGCAAGAAGTCAGCAGCCGAGGCGGGGGACTAACTCGGGGTACGTTCTCGCCATCGGGAGCGGTCAACCGCGAGGTGATCCGCTCACCCGACGTGGCCACACCACAGAACCTGAGCCAGAACCCGAAACCCCGCTCAAGCCGGTGTGCCGGAGCGGCGCCGACGGCGACGCGGGCTTCGAGGTCGGCGACGCGCCGGTCCTGGAAGCGCAGGTTCGAGCGGACGGCCTTGAGTCGCTCGGCGAGGGTGCGGTTGTCGATGGTGACGTACTCGAAGGAGGAGTGCACCATCACCGGGCTGACCCGCTTGATCAGCTCGCCGATCCGCAGGCCTCGTCGGGCGGCCAGGCGACGACCAGCCGGTCCCGCGCGGCGTTCACCGTCTCCGGCAGCTTCTCCCTCGCCCTATCCGGCAACATCTTCGGGTGCCGGCGGTGCGGCCCCAGCCGGTTCTTGTGGACGAAGCCGGCCCTGCCCTCTCCTCCGGCATGGCTGGTCGTTCCTCGCGCTTCGGAGGTCACATACTGACCCCTGTGCGTGTTGCATTGATCACAGCAGGTTCGCGGGGTGATGTGGCGCCCTTCACCGGGCTCGGCCACGGCTTGGCACGGGCGGGACACGAGGTCACCGTCGTCACTCACGAATCGTTCTCCGGACTGGTTCGCGAGGCCGGTCTCGGCTTCCACGGTCTCCCCGTCGATCCGCGCGCCGAGCTGCGGACCGAGGCCGGCCAACAACTCCTGACCAGCCATAGCAGCCCCGGCAAACTAGCGCGTGTACTGGTCATGGCCCGGCGCCTGGTCGACGGCATGGTCCCCGGGATGCTGGAGGCAGCACGCGACAGCGACGTGCTCCTGCTCTCCGGGTCCGTGGCGCCCCTGGGCCAGGTCATCGCCGACGGCCTCGGGTTGCCCAGCAGAGGGGTCTACCTCCAGCCGATCACCCCCACCGGCGCGTTCCCGCCGCCGGTCCTGGGCATCCGCTCCTTCGGCGCCGCAGGCAACCGGCTGGCCGGGTGGGCGGTCAACGAAGCCCTGGGCCTGGTCTTCGCCCGGGCGGCCCGCCTCGTCGAGCGCCGGCACGGCCGCCCCCACCGTCGCTTCCCGACGCGCCGCCGTCCTCGCGAACAGCAGAACTGGCCCGTCCACCACGGCTTCAGTCCCCTTGTCGTCCCGCGCCCGACCGACTGGCGGCCGGGCCTTACGGTGGGCGGCTACTGGTGGCCGTACACCTCACCGACCGTCGAACTGGCCCCGAAGGTCCGTCGCTTCCTCGACTCCGGACCGGCACCCGTCTTCGTCGGCCTCGGCAGCCCGACCGTCCCCGATCCCCGGCGCGTCAGCGACCTGATCGTGCGGGCCCTGCGCAAGGCCGGACTGCGCGGCGTGATCCAGTCCGGGTGGAGCGGCCTGGGCGCCGACAACAACGACGGCGACGACATGCTCACGATCGGCGAGGCACCGCACTCCCTGCTGTTCCCACGGATGGCCGCGATCGTGCACCATGCCGGGGCGGGGACCACGGCCGCGGGCCTGCGGGCCGGCGTACCGGCCGTACCGATGCCCGTCTGGTTCGACAACGCCTTCTGGGCCTCCCGCCTGACCGCACTCGGCGTCTCCCCGGGAGCCGTCCCCCTCCGGCAGTTCACCACCCCCGACCGCCTCGCCGACACCCTGGTCGCCGCCACCCGCAACCCTTCCTACCGCCAACGCGCCGCCGTCCTGGCGGAACGGCTGGGCGAGGAAGACGGTGTGGCACCCGTCCGCGAAGCCCTGGAAAACCTTCACCGGGCTGCCGGACACGGCGCAGGCCGTCCCGACACACCACAAGGCCGCGGCCCGAAGACAACAGGCTCCACGTAAGCCCCCCTGCCGGACCGGTCGGCGGGCAGGTCTCGACCGCAGGCGGAACGCGGGCGCCGCCGTGTCCCGAGCCGGTGTCGTCGACCCAGTAGTAACTCATCGCCCGCGTTGTGGTGGGCGTGGCGTGCGGCGGAGCCCGAACGGGGGCGGGTGGCCGCGGCGGCCGTGGCCGAAGTCACGGACGATGTTGAAGCCGTACTCCTTTTCGACGCAGACGTTCTTCACGCGGGAGGGGAGAAGGCACGAGCCGCCGAGATGCCGAGGCACTCGCCCGTACGCCGTCGAGGCCGCTTGAAGAGGGCGTCTCTGGACTGGAATCCCGGCCGAGGCCATGGCCCGGAACGGAAACGCACATCGTTTTACCCACCCTCTGGGCAGTGCCTGAGGAGGTACGAGGGCACAGGCCCGGCATACCGGGAGAAGCCATCCACTCGGGACTGCTCCGGTCCCGGCGAGGGCGAGGTGGTGCACGTGGCAACAATGGCCCGGGCCCCGGGGCGGTGAGCTGCTTCTTCGTCCCGGGCGTGCGTGTCCCGGGCGTCTCTGTGGGGAGCTGGCAGGCGCTCCTTGATCTTGAGCCTTTTCCAACCTCGTACCTGTGCTGCTCCTCGGCCTGCTGATGACTGCACGCGCCGATCTGTAGCGAGGTCATGACCAGCAGATCCGCAGTCGGTCCCGGCGGCCCAGACGCTTCGCCGAGCATGGTCAGCAGCGCTGACATCCGGGTCAGAAAGGGCTCAGCGCTCCGGCAGCTCCCATGAAGCGAACCAATGGGGGAACGGCCCGGCGGAGGGCGGGAACGCGAACGGCGAGGTGCGGTCGGTGAGCAGGCGCAGCACGAATTCGCCGGTTCCGCAGTCGAAGCGCTGCCACTCACCGCCCAGGTACTGCACCAGAACCGGCCATTCGTCGGGATCGGCCGGTCCGGTCAGCCAGTGGAAGGTCAGCTCCTGCTCGGAGGTCCCCCATTGGAGCACGCCGCCAGGCGCGGGGTGGACCGGGTATGGCCGGTACAGGTCGGCGTACCGTGCCATGTCCTGGCCCCAGGAGACCAGATCCATGCCCAGCGCACCCGGCACCAGCAGGTCCAGGTACTCGTCGAAACTGCCCGCGCCGAAGGCATCGACAATGTCCTTGTAGTCACCGGGCAGCGCGGTGCACAGCGCTGCCTCCGTCGCGGCCCAGTCGACGCCGCACCGATCGGGCTCCGTCCACCCGGTGGCCTCCCGCAGCAACGCCACCCATCCGACACCGGGCGGGCGGGTGAACGCGCGCCGGGCGAGGATCACGACGCGACGCGGGCCGTCGGGGGTGGCCGTCACTCCGTATCCGAACCAGTGCCCGGCCAGCACCCACCCGCGCAGCTCCAGCAGCCCGCCCTCCCCGCCGATGGGAAGCCCACCCTCCCCGCCCACCGGCGGACCGTCGGGCACCCCTGCCGCCGTGCCCCCCACGACCCACGCACGTACGGGCAGACGCGCCCCGTCGATCACGTCCGCAGCGACGCGCTCCAACGCGGCCAGATCCTCCGCGTCACTGGGCACACAGACATGCCCTGCCCCATGAGTGGGCAGCGGGCAGTGCAATTCGGGCGCGCGCCAGGCGTCGTTCAGACGGGCGCGCAGAGCGGAGGCGTCCATGCGGCCAAGTGAACAGCACGGCACTGACATTGAGCCTCTTCAACCTGCATCAGCAGTACGCCGTTGGGCTGACAACAGGGTGAAGCCCCTGAGTCTCGGCGAACGCGCCATGGCCACCCTCAAATGCTGGCGCCTCCTGAGGAAGCTCCGCTGCAGCACCACCCGGATCACCGCCTCGTCCGTGCCGTCGTCGCACTCGAACTCGCCACCTGATCAGGATGGAAAAGGCTCCTTGTGTCGGAGAAGGGCTGGAAGTGCCAGTACCTGGAGGGAGAGACGGTGCTTCGGGCGCCCCGGGCAGAGGTCGTGCTGTCCCGGCCGGTGGATGCCGAGCGTCCGAGCCTGCGGGTTCGGCCGACCGCCGGTGTGCTGGCGATCTTCCGGTTCCTTGACGACCAGGTCGTTGACTTCGGCGTCGGCTTGCGGGAGTTGCAGAGGCAGGAACGACTTGATGTGTTGTGCGGCTCTCGCCGGGAGATCGGGCGACGGTTGGGCAAGTCGGTGCTGATGGACACGGAGGGTGCCTATGGCCATCCGGTCCTCGGTTTCGATGTCGAGACTGATCGAGTCGCCCTCCTCATGGGACCTCAGATCAGGCGGCTGAGTCCGACGGCTGAAGTCGGTAGAAAGTTTTGTCTCGGAGCGCTGAAATAGCAGCCTGTCGGCCCAGCCCGACGGGCGTCCGAGCGCCTCGGGTTCGAAGGCCTTCGGCGGCGCACGGAAACACGCGTCCGCCCTCGCGCCACTTCGTCCCGAGGTGGTCCGAACACTGATGCACGACATGACCGCCTGCTGCCCCAACACCCCGGCCTGGGCCTGGCTTCATGGCCGAGGATTACGTAGACGAAGTGCATGTGCGCCCGTGATCCGCTCTTACGAGCACCAGACACAAGGG
Source organism: Streptomyces sp. NPDC006197 (assembly GCF_040613865.1). Lineage (NCBI taxonomy): Bacteria > Bacillati > Actinomycetota > Actinomycetes > Kitasatosporales > Streptomycetaceae > Streptomyces > Streptomyces sp. NPDC006197. The sequence goes on from NZ_JBEXSZ010000050.1 coordinate 29,979, forward strand.
AGATTCGTTGTCTCACTCGGAAACAGACCGTGCGTGGAGCCTCCTCATCGCCGCGCGTGACTCGTACCGCGCTGCCACATCACCGAACTACGACGAAGTCCTGTGGGAAGTCTCGCAACGAGCCGAAGCGTCGGGCTCCCTCGGCAAAGCCGACATCGGTGCTCTTGTGGTCTGGAAGCGGCTGTCAGCCCGAACCCGGTGGGCCTCTGCGCTCATGGCCCTCCCCGACACTCAGGTCCGCGCAGCCACGAGCAAAGCGTGGGAAGCCGTCCGGGACACATCCCGCCCCCGCGCACTGGCCGCCCAAGCCGGCCGAGCCGCTCTCGCCTCACTGCCGGGGTTCCGCAAGGGAGACGCTCTGGCCTCCGCCGTCCTTACGGCAGCAGCACCACTCCGCATGGCCGTCTATGACAGCCGCGCGCAACGGGCACTCGAAACCCTCGGCCTGACACTCACCGATGACTCGGGGCGGTACGGCCGCTACATGGGCCTCATCGACGATCTCCTTATCCGAAGGAAGCCATCCGAACGCGAATGGACGGCACGGGACGTCGACATCGCCCTGTTCTGGATCGGTGGGGCCTGACGCCGCAAACGAACTGCAGTTCAGAGCCCCTCGCTTCGTCCGAGGCGCTTCCCTGTGTCCTTCCGGCGATTGCTCAGTTCACGTGAGCGAGATCGTGATCTCGCCGGTCGCCGAAACCTGCCGGGCCTCCACCGCGTCCTGTTCCAGCTGGAGTCCCGAGACGTCCTGGACGGTCTCGACCTGGAACTTTCCCGGCTCGATGGCGAAGGTACTGCTGCTGAAGCTGTCACCGGTCAACACGCTGTATGCCCTCCACTGCTCATGGCTGAAGGGCCGGTGGTCATCTCCGCCGGCCCCACTTGCATGTGCCTGACGCCACGAGCGCAAGGAGTTCACATGATCCGCCGGACACGCCCTAGCCGGGCTCGGGGTCGTCGTGGATGGTCAATGCTCCGGCGAGGTCGAGATCGGCGACGGTGCCGTGTGCTCCCGCGCGGACGAGCAGCACTGCGCCGAGCGCGGTGCTCCAGAACGTCCTGGTCTCCACGTCGAGCGGTCGACGGGCCCTCCAGCCGCGACCGTCGATGAGCCGGCTCGCGAAGCGCTCGGATTGCCGGAACAGCAACTGGAGGTGCCGGTCGACCACGGGAGCGAGCTCGGGCTTGGAGATCGCGGCGGCGAGTGCTCGCGCGACCGATGGGAGCGAGGGCATGGCCAGTACGGCGCGGGCGATGTTGCGCCGGAACGTCGCCGCATCGGGGGCTTGGCGCCCGATGCGCTCGACCCGTCGGGCGTCGTGCAGCAGGCCGAGAAAGGCGGCGTGCACCAGCAGCGAGTCCTTGGAGCCGAAGTAGTAGGTGACCTGATTGGGGAAGACGCCTGCCGCGTTCGCGATCTCCGCGACGCTCACCTCCGCGCCAGGCCGCTCCTTGCAGAGCCGTGCAGTCGCCTCGATCAGCCGACGCCTCGTCGCGCGACCACGGTCGCGCGACCGAGTCGACGTCGATCGTGCTTCGGTTCGCTTCTTCTCCACACCCAAATTGTATGTGATACAACAGGGCCCTGTTCACTTGTATCGCATACAAGAAAGGTGGAAGGGCATGCACCGGACTGAAGTCGTCGTGACCGGACTCGGCGCGATCACGCCACTCGGTGGAGACGTGGAGTCCACCTGGGAAGCCCTGCTTGCCGGCGAGTCCGGCATCCGCGGTGGCGTCCTGCGAGGCCAGGAGGACGTCGGACTTCCCGCGGTCGTCGCGGGGACGATGGCGATCGACCCCGCGGCGTCGCTGTCGCCGGCGCAGGCCAGGCGGCTCGACCGCTCGCAGCAGGCAGCCTTCGCCGCGGCGGCCGAAGCCTGGGCCGATGCTGGCTCCCCGGAGGTGGACCCGGACCGGCTCGCATCGGCGATCGGCACGGGCATCGGGGGCGTACAGACGCTGCTGAAGGAAGACGACGCGCTGGAGACGGCCGGGACACGGCGCGTCTCGCCCCGCACGGTCCCGATGCTCATGCCCAATGCGGCGGCAGCGCTGATCAGTATCGAATACGGCGCACGGGCCGGGGTCTACACGCCCGTCTCGGCGTGCTCTTCCGGTGCCGAGGCGATCGCCCTGGGGGCCAGGCTCATCCGTGCCGGCGAGGCGGACGTGGTCGTCGCAGGTGGAACCGAGGCCGCGATCACCCCGATCACCGTCGCCGGCTTCGTCCAGGCACAGGCACTGTCGCGGCACACCGCCGAACCTGCCTCGGCCTCCCGGCCGTTCGCGGCGGACCGCAGCGGGTTCGTCCTCAGCGAAGGCGCGGCCGTCGTCGTACTCGAAAGCGCCGAACACGCCGACGCCCGAGGTGCGCGCGTCCACGCGGTGCTCGCGGGCGCCGGCATCGCCGCCGACGCTCACCACATCACGGCGCCCGCTCCCGACGGCTCCGGTCAGATCTCGGCCATGCGGAAGGCCCTCGCGCAAGCCGGCCTGGCTCCCGAGCAGATCAGCCACATCAACGCCCACGCCACCGGAACTCCGGTCGGCGACGTCGCCGAGGCGCACGCGATCGGGAAGGTCTTCGGCCGCGCCACCGTGACGGCCCCCAAGGCGGCGCTCGGCCATCTCTTCGGCGCCGCCGGCGCGATCGAGGCGCTCATCGCCGTTCTCAGTGTGAAGCACGGCGTCATCCCGCCGACCCGCAACCTCACCACGGCCGACGTCGGGCCCGGCATCGATCTCGATGTCGTCGCAGAGCGACGAGACGTCCCTCAGGAGGCCGTACTCAGCAACTCCTTCGGCTTCGGCGGGCAGAACGTCTCACTCATCGTCACCGGCGCACGGCACCACGCATCCCGTGCGGCCTCCGCCACACCATGACCCACGCGAACGCACCATCAGCCGTGGAGGGTCACCCTCAACGGGATTCTGGTCTCGCACCGCACGGTCACCCGCCACCTGGCCGCCTCCGGTCTGAACCGAGGAAAGTCCATCGACCCCAACGGAAAGACCAATCGATAGGCGCGGACGATCACCGCTCGACAGCCCCGCCGCATGGGTGCGTCGACATGAAGAAGGTCGCCCGGGTCTCCGACGGTGGTGGCTGACGTCGCCCGTCCGAAAGGCCTCCGGCGGGCCGGCCGCAGGTCTGCCATGGACCTCCTTGATTCCTGGACCATCCGCTCGGTGCAGCGGTGTCGGCGGGTGCGGGACGGGGGCGGTCCGCGGGCTCTGCGGTCGCAGGGCCGGCGTTGCTGCCGAGGCTGAGTCAGAGGCAGTTCGCACAGCTGAAGGCGGAGTCGGCCAAGGCGCCGGCCGCGCACGGCTGGGAGGCCCAGCGCTGGACCCTGAGCCGTGTGAAGACGGTGATCGGCCGGCGCTTCCACCTGACCTGCAGGGTCCAGGGCGCGTGCAAGCTCCTGGTGCGCAACGACTGGTCCTGCCAGGTCCCGGCCCTGCGGGCGATCGAACGGGACGAGGAGGCGGCGGCCGGGTGGGTCAGGCGCACGGGAAGCATGGAACGGGGTGGAGCGTCGGTTGTTCCGGCGCTCCGGTCGCGTCGTACCGGTCCAGTCCCTGGCGGGTCTGAGGAAGTCGGCGCCGACGGGCCGGGCCGTCTCCTCGACCGCGTCGCGGTTCCTGTCCGCAGCCGTGAACAGGACCATGCCCATGCTGCCCTTGTCAGGGCACATGCACATCGCCCGGAGCGTGCCGGTGGTCACCTCGGTGTACCGCAGGCAGCGCATCCAGCTCCCGTACGGGCCGGCCCCGGCCCGTCGACTCCTCCAGCTCACTGCCGGGCACCGCACCGAGCCGTAGGGCACCGTCGGCAGGACGGTGACGCGCAGGATGATCAGCACAGCGGTGGCCACACCGACGGCGAGCGGTGCTCGAGGCCCCGGCGCAGCAGCACGCGCGACCAGGTCCGGCCGGGGGCGGCGAGGGCGTCGGTTGTCTCGGCAAGCACGGCGAGGCGCAGAACGCACGGGGCTGCACCAGCCCATGCGCGGCCTTCGCGGAAGACCTGCTCGGCTGCTTCGTCGTGGCCGTCGCCGTCCTCGGCCGTATGAGCATGGGCGAGTGCAAGGAGGAGCCCGGCGTCGGGCCCGTCTGCCAGGAGGAGCAGTCGGCGGACGGCGGGATGTCAGAGCTGTGTGCGAGCGTGTGACTGGTAGGAACCGCGTGGTCAGGTGTCGAAGGGGGTTCGATGACAGTGGTGGATGACGGCTGGGCCGGTATGGGCTGGGACTGGACAGACCACGCCGAAATTCGCCGACGCCTCGACGAAGGCGCCGATCCGGAAAGCTGGAGCGGGGGCCGCCCCTTGCACCGCGCGGCGTTGTTCGGCTCTCCGGAGGTCGTCGCGGAGCTGGCCGGCCGTGTGGCGGACGTGGATGCGCTGGAGAACGGGGTGACGGCCCTGTGGGAGGCCGTGGTGGGCAGGAAGCCGGAGAACGCGCGGGCCCTCGCCGCTGCCGGGGCCGATCCCTGGCGGCCGTCGATCGGCGGTTGGTCACCGGGACGGCTGAGTCTCGCGGGAGGGACGCCGGATCTCTTCCCGGTACCGGCGGGGATACGCCTGACCGCCGCGGAGCGTGCGGCAGCACAGGAAGCCGCTCGTCTCGTCGCGGCACTGGGCGAGTTCCACTACGACGGCACGGGGCTGGCCTGCGTGGCCGGGATCGACGCGGCCGAAGCGGTTCGCCGCCTGGAGGCGGTACCGGTGGAGGACGAGGTCATCGACCAGTTGCTCGAAGCCCCGTACGAGTACGACATGGACGAGAGTCTGCGGTTCATCGGTGTCACCTCCGTGCCGGGCGGCTGCGTCGTGACACAGCCCTGGGGGTACGCGCCACAGATGCCAGGCGTGTTGGCCCGGCTGTCCGCCGGCACCGTCTGCTACGGCCTGTACGCCAATCCGAAGAGCGGCAACCAGGGCAGCATCGCCCGTCACGGAAGCGTCGAAGGCTGGGACCTGCACCCGGGCGGCGGACCGTACGAGAACGACACCTCCGAGGAAGTCCTGAACTCGTACCTCTACCAGTACAGGGCCGTGGCTTACGCCTGCGCCTTCGTGGGACTGCGCCCGACAGACGCACGCGCCGTGGTCGGGCCTCCTGATGTGTGGGTCGAGCTGCCGGACCGTGACTATTCGAGGTCCTCGGCAAGCTCTTGGTTGTAGTGGCGGGTGATCGCTCACTGCTGCGGTGTCGCGCCGGTCCCGATCGCGGTGTTGGCGACGAGGCGGGTGCAGGTCCAGTCGGAGCGGAGACCGGTGAGGAGCCGCGTGCTCAATCCGCATGCGCACCTGCTCTCAAGCCAGCCCCAGGGCGCCGTCTCGCGCGTTGTCCCGGCGAGAGTCACATGACCGCTGAACAGTCCGTGGATCTGTCTCATTTTCCGCCCCTGCGTGGGTAGTGGCACGGAGGAAAGAGGAACAGCCATGAGCGCCAGCGAGAAGATCAAGGCCAAAGCCGAACAACTGGCCGGCAAGACCATAAGGAAGGCCGCGCACGCGGTGGGCAACCGCAGCGTCACGGTGAAAGGTGCCGCTCTGGAGACCCGCGGCAAGGCCCGCGAAGCGAAGGAGCGGGGCAAGGACGTCTTCAAACACTGAGCCGGCAAGCGTCCCCCGGAACGCCCGGATATGTCGAACATGAAGGACGGAGCGACCAGCCTGGTCGACCGCCGTCGGCCGGCAGGTGTCGTGCGTGCTCGGCGGCCGGAGGAGGTCACCACAACGAGGGAGCGCTACGGCACGGCGGTCGACATCCGTGCCCCACGGTCATCGCCGCTGGGCGAGACCCTCTCTCTGGGGGATTTCCGCCGCCGCATGACCAGCAGGTTTCTCCAGCAGCTCGCTTGGAAAGCCTGGCCAATGGGTGGATTTCTACGACACAGAAGTGTCGTCGCTGCCGTTTCGCCCGTCGGCACGGCCCTCACGCATCTCGTGAACCTCGTTCGGACGTCGTTGCCGCGCAGAGCGACTCGGCGTGCGTCACGCCGTCACCTTGCTGGACGTACACGAAGCCGCCGACCCCCGCCGCAGTGAGTACACCGAGGCCGAAGGCCCCGAGTGCGATGATCTTCATCAGCCCCACAATCTCCTGTAGTTGGCCTTGCCGGTGTCCGGAATCCAAGTGATCTCGTGACCCGTGGAAGGCGCCACCTTCCGCATCAGCGAGATCACCGCGTCCGCCTTGTGGCACAGGCCCAGCGCGTGTCCCCGCTCGTGCCGACCCAAGGGGTCCTTCGGGCCGGTGTCCAGGTCGCCGTCCTTGAATTCGAGGTCGTTCGAGGTGATCGCGGCGTATGCCGGCATCGGCGGAGCCACGGGCGCCGGACACGCCGCCGCAAAGGCGAGCGAGGGCAGCTGCCGCATGTTCACACTGCGTAGCGTGACGGTAGCCGCCTGCCTTTTGGTCTACTCTCCATCCGCCTGGCGGCGGCAGCCGGGCGCAACGTACGCGCGCGGGGCAATAGCGGAGGCGGCACAGGGTCGGCCGGGGTGGTACGCGCTCCGCCTCCAGCCACAGAATTGAACACGTTCAACCGACCTGGCGCCCTCCGCGGCTACCTAGGCTACGGAGATGATCACCAAGCCTGCCTCCCGTCCGACCGCCACGGCTCTGTTGTTACTGAGCGCCCTCACCAGGTGCGCCGGGTCCACAGAGCCCGTCCTGCCGACGCGGCGCCGGGGTCCTCCGTACCGGCCGCGGACGGACGCCAGCCGAGCGTGCACCGCAGCGGCCACTGGATCGACGACGAGGGGCTCCACCGGGACGACGGCGGCTGCACCTGGTGGGTGATGTCCCCCATGGGTGACGGCCGTTACGTGCTGTACGGCGAGGACGAATCCAGCAAGGCGAAATGGCACGAGCCGCCGGTCGACATGCTTGCAGGCAGCCCCGCGTGGTTGCCGTGGGACGAACTGCGCGACCGGCTGCCCGGCAACGAACTCGGCTGCGTCTACTGGTACGAGAACGGGGCCTGGGCCCGCGCGCCCTACCCCGACAGCCTCGACGACGACGGCCTGGACTGCGGGATGGGCGCACTGGCCGACCACGCGCAGGCGGTGGAACTACTGGCCGAGCGCCTTGCGCCGGTGGACGACGGGCCCGGCACCGACGCCCTCCGCCCGGGCGGAGACCGGTCGGTTCCAGGACGTGGACGCGCTCCTGGCACGGTCCACCCGGCAGTCGCCGCTGCTTCATTCTGAACGATCAGTAGTACGCCCAAGCCCTGCGCACCCGCTGCCCGCCGTTGGGGGGCTTACGCAGCACCGCGGGCCTCGCCCCTCGAAGTGCGGATCAGGGGCATGCCGGGATTCAGGGTTGCGGGCAGCCCCGTCCGTCCCCCTTCTCGGCCCCGACGGCGTCAGCGCGTGGAACCGCACCCTGGAAGCCCTCCTTCTTGCCGGCTTGGGGTGCCGTCTCCCACGTGACCGAACTCCTTTGTAGGCGAGCCGCTTTGGGTGTCGGCGTTTCGGCCATACCCGGCTTTCGCAAGGACCCCCGTCCCGCACGGATCGATGCACACCGCACGAACGAGCTTTCGCCTGACGCCGGGGTTCGAATGCCGTCCGAAACACGTGTGTTCGAGACATGGGCCGGCGTCGTTGAGCCATCCGACACCCCCGCTCGACCCACCGGAGGCCGTGATGTCCCCTCCCCCCGCTGTTCTTGCCCAGGCCGATCGGTCCGGGCACGGATTCCCCTCGGCCACGGCCTCGTTCCCGGCCGACGCGTCCCCTCGCGCAGCACACCCGGGTGCGAGGTGGGGCGCATGACGGCCAACGGTGACCCGCTGGCAGCCGCCGCGGAGAGCACGTCGGAATCCGAACAGCTGCTGTTCGGTGGTGAGCTCACCTACGACTACGGGTGGGGAGCTCACGACGGTGCTTGGCTGAAGCTGGGTCTGCGTGCGATGGCCGGCTCGCTGCCGAGGCAGGTATCGGTGGCTGTCCGGCTGGCCCGCGAGGCCGACTCGCGGGCGTTCGCCACGGTCGCCGTGAGCGAGATCGCCCGCGGCATCACTCAGGCCGTCTCCCTGATCGCGGTCAACTCCCTGCTCGTCGAGCTGCTCGCCGCAGGCGACATGACCGGCCGGCTGCGTGCGGCGCTGCCGTCGCTCGCGCTGGTGGCCGTCCTCGCGGTGATCGGCTCGGCATGCCGGTCGGCCTCGTCCGCCGCGACGGGAATTCTGGAGCCGAAGGCCCAGCGGGTGGCGACCGAGCGGTATCTGGGCCTGGTGGCGCGGGTGGAACTGGAGGCGATCGAGGACGACGCCTTCCACAAGCTGATGGACTCCGCCCAGTGGGGCGCGGACTCGGCGAGGCGGATGGTCGGCTACTGCACCGCCGTGGTCACCTCCGCCATCTCGCTGGTCGCCGCCGCCGGCGTGCTCACCGTTCTGCACCCCGTCCTCCTGCCGCTCCTGGTTCTCATGGCCCTGCCGAGCGCGTGGGGCTCGCTGACCATGGCTCGGCACCGGTACATCAGCTGGCACCGCTTCGTGCAGCACGTGCGGGCCGCCAAGCTGATCAGCCAGCTCCTGATCAACCCGCAGGCCGCGGCCGAGATCCGCGTCCACGACGCGGCCCCGTTCCTGCTCACGCACTTCCGTCAGATGGCCGAGACCAGCGAGCGGGAGCAGACCCGGCTCGCGTGGACCGGCGCCCGCACCAACCTGGTCGCGGACTCGACGCGCGGCATCGCGACCGTCGCCACCTACGGCGCTCTCGGGCTGCTGCTGTGGCACGGGCAGATGGGTCTGGCCGTCGCGGGCACGGCGGTGCTGGCAATCCGCTCCGGTGCGACGAGCATCACGGACCTCGTCCTGCGCGTCACCGACGTCCAGGAGGAAGCCCTGTTCGTCGCCGATCTGGAGAAGCTGTGCCAGGAGGCCGCCCGGCGTTCCATCCCCGTCGGCGGGCTCGACGTGCCCGAGGGCGCGCACGAGATCCGGTTCGAGAAAGTGACCTTCACCTACCCCGGGGCCGACAAGCCGTCCCTGCACGAGGTCGACCTCGTCATCCCCCGGGGCAGGACCGTCGCCCTGGTCGGGAGGAACGGCTCGGGCAAGTCGACCCTCGTCCGCCTGCTGAGCGGATCCCGGCTTCCCGACTCCGGCCATGTCCTGTGGGGCGGCGTGAGCACGGCCGAAGCGGACCGCGCACAGGTCTTCGACCGGGTCGCGATGGTCGCCCAGGACTTCTTCCGCTGGCCCTTCACCGCGCGGGTGAACATCGGAATCGGCCGCAGCAGCGCCGCGATGGACGACCAGAGCGTCGAGGCCGCGGCGGTCTACGCGGGCGCCGACGAGGTCATCAAGGGTCTCCCGCGCGGCCTGGACAGCCTGCTCGTACGCGGTTACAAGGGTGGCCAGGAGATCTCCGGCGGACAGTGGCAGAAGATCGGCCTCGCCCGTGCCCGGCACCGCGACGGTGCGGTCCTGATCGTGGACGAGCCGACCAGCGCGCTCGACCCCGCTGCCGAGCAGCGGGTCTTCGACCAGATCCATCGACTGGCCGGCTCGGGCCAGACCACAGTCCTGATCACCCACCGCCTCCACAGCGTCCGGACCGCGGACCTCATCTACGTGCTCGACGAGGGCAGGGTCGTCGAGTACGGCACCTTCGCGGAGCTCATGGACCCGGCCACCGGGACCGGCGTGTTCCGGGAGATGTACGAACTGCAGGCGCGCCAGTTCCTCAACCCTTCGCTGCCGGCGCAGACCGCCCCGGCGGAAGCGGCGACGGGCAGGTCGGCCGACGCCGTTGTCGAGGGGCAGGCGCTGTCATGACACCGTCCGTCTTCGAGACGCGGAGCTCGCCGGCGACGCTCCTGCTCACCGGCGACTTCGGCATCGTCCCCGCCTCGATCGAGCCGGGCCCGGCAGGGACCGCCACGCACAACTACATCGCCACCGAGGCCGACGGCTCTCGGTGGTTCGTCAAGACTTACCCGGCCGGCACCCCACTGGGGCCGGTCGACGCCGCCGCCCGGCTCAGCGAGTACGCGCGCCTGTGCGGGGTGCCGGTCGCCGCCGCCCGCCACACGACGAACCAGGGCCGGCTCGTTGCCGCGCACCAGGGTCTGGTCATGACGGTGACCCGGTACGTCCCGGACACGGTGACAGCGGACGGGCACCTGACCGGGCGCCGTTGGGAGGCCGTCGGAGAGACCGTCGGCTGTCTGCACCGGGGCTTCGCCCGGCACGAGTACGGGCCGCCCCGTCTCGGCCCGAGGGACAAGGCGATCGACCTCGCCCGGACCACCGCCAGACTGGAGCACCTCGTCTCCCGCTATGAGGCCGCGCCGCCGACCACCTCGTTCGAGCGGTGGGCACTCGAGACGGCCCGCGAGAAGCTGGCGCGGGTGCCGGAGGTCGAGCGGCTTCTGGGCAGGGTCCCTCGCACGATGGTGTCGCAGCTGGTCCACGGCGACCTGTCCGGTCCGAACGTCCTGCTGCGCGGGGATGCCGTGGCGGCGGTGATCGACTTCCACCCGCCGGTCCGCCGGGGTGCCGTCTGGGAGCTGGGCCGCCTCGCACTCGACCCGCGCACCGTCCTGACCCAGCCGGACTGGCCCGAAGGACTGGGCCGGCTGGCCGCCGTCTACCGCTCCCTCCATCCGGTCGTAGGGGTGGAGGAGCTGGCGAGCGCAGTGCGGGTGACCGCCGTCGCCCTGGCGATGTCGGTGTATCCGCTCAACTCGGTCCTCGACGGCCTGGGTCCGGTCTCTGCCTCGCTGGAGCGGTACGCCCGCGACCGTCACCGGGCCGCCGCCGTGCTGCGCGACCGGCTCGACGAGGCCGAGAAGGTCCTGCGTGACCATCTCGCCTGAGCCGCACCTGTCCTTCCGCCCCGCGGCACCGGCCGCCGACCGTCCTCCCGCCGTCCGTTTCCCCAGTCCGCGAGGTTCTGCCATGCCCCCCGTCCTCTCCCGCATCCGCACTCTGGTCGCCTCCTACCTGGACCGGCACCCCGGCGAACGCGACGCCCTGGCCGGGCTGCTGACCGCCCTGGACACCGACGACGATCCGACCGACCGCTCCACCTTGCCCGGCCACGTCACCTGCAGCGCTGTGGTGATCGACCGGAACCGACGGGTCCTCCACATCCGCCACAGGGCGACCGGAGGGCTGCTGCTCGCCCCGGGCGGACACGTCGAAGCCGACGACGACACACTGTTGGCCGCAGCCCTGCGGGAGGCCGAGGAGGAGACGGGGATCCCTTCCCCCGCCCTCGTCCTGACTCCCGAATTCCGGGACGACCCCATCGACATCGACGTCCACGACATCGCCCCCGACCCCACGAAGGGCGAACCGGCCCACCGGCACTACGACTTCCGCTTCGTCTTCTACCTCGCCGACGACACACCCGGACTCGCCCTGCAAGTCGAGGAGGTGACGGACGCGGTCTGGCTGCCGTTCGACAAGGTGTCCTCCCCGACGCTGCGCGACAAGCTCGCCGCCTCAGCCCTGGACGGTGCGATCGTGCCGGTGAACGCCTCTGCGATCGTCCACGCCAGAACCTTGCTGGGGAGGCACGCTGCCGAGCACCCCGCGCCCGCCGACGGACCGGCGGCAGGCGCCGGGACCGCGCCTGCGAAGGCGCCGCCCGGGACCGTGCCGAACGTGGTCGGTGTTCACCTCTACCTGGAGCAAGACGGCCAGGTCCTGCTGGGTCTGCGGCATCCGGATTCGGCGTACGCCGGTGGGTCCTGGCACGTGCTGGCGGGCCACTGCGAGGCGGAGGCCGCAACCGCGTGCCTCGTGAGGGAGGCGTACGAGGAGGCGGGGCTGGTGATCGACCCTGCCGGCGTCGAGCTCGTCCACACCGTGCACATGGTGGATCGGCCCGGCGGCCGGCCTCGCATCGGGCTCTTCTTCCGCGCTCGCCTCTGGGAGGGCACGCCGGAGCTCCGGGAGCCGGACAAGTGCGTGGCCTGGAAGTGGTGGAGCGCGAAGGATCTGCCCGAGCCGATCGTCCCCTACACCCGTGCGGCGATCGAGGGAATCCAGGCGGGCCGGACCTACACGGAACTCGGGTGGTCGCGATGACCGGATTCGCCGCGGTGGGCGCCGCATATGCCGCCCACTCCGACAGCGCACGGGGCCGACTCCGCCACGACCTGGTCGAGCGCCGGCTTCTCACCGAACTCCCGGCCCGTCCCGCCACAGTTCTCGATGTCGGCTGCGGTAACGGCGAGATGAGCCTCCGCCTCGCCGCCGCCGGCCACCAGGTGACCGGTGCCGACCCGTCCGCCCGGATGCTGGCCGCCGCAGCCGATCGCCTGGCGAAACGCCCCGAACTCGCCGGCCGTGTCCGGCTGGTCGACGCCGACCTCAAGTCCCTCCCCCTCGGAGAGGAGCGGTTCGACGCGGTCTGCTGCCATGGAGTGCTGATGTACCTGGACGAGCCCAGTGAGGCGGTCGCCCGCCTGGCCGGACTGGTCGCACCGGGCGGACTGCTGAGCATCCTCGCCAAGAACCGCCGGTCCATCGGCGTACGCGAGGCGCTGGCCGGCGAGTACGCGACCGCACGTCGGCTCATCGAGTCCGGAGCGGACAGGAGCGTCGGCAATCTCGGTCGGGAAACCCGTGGCGACACCGCGGAAGCCCTCGACCGGCTCGCGGTTGATCATGGGCTGACGCCACTGCCCTGGCAGGGGGTCCGGATCTTCCACGACCACCTCGACGGCACCTGGGCCCCGGAACCGGCCGCGTACGCAGCGGCGCTGGAGCTGGAGTGGGCCGCGTCCTGGCGGAGCCCGTACCGGGACGTGAGCCATCTCGTGCACACCCTGGCCCGTCGGCCGGAGCGGAGTCGTTCATGACGCCCATCCGCACCGACCGCGCCACAGCCGCGCCCTCCGCGGTCGGCATCCCTCTGTGGAGCAAGCGGAACAACAGGTGCTTCCACGCGTGCCGCGCGTACCGGGTCGGCGAAGCGGTGCCCCTCGCGGAGTCATCGAGCCACGGCGTGGCGCTCCCGGGGGTCTCTCTCGCTCTCGCCGCAGCCGTCACCGGCTCCCGTCTCGCCGTCGGAGTCGACGGAGTCAACGGAGTCAACGGAGTCAACGGAGTCGAGGATGACTCATGGGCCGTGGCCGGCCCCGGTGACGGCACCGTCCGCGTCCACGGGCCGCGCGCCGTCCGGGCCGAGCCCGAAGAGCTCCGCACCCGCTGGGAACGGGTCGGTCGGCCGGACGCGTACCGAGTCGAACTCGGCGACGGCACCGGTCCCCAGCACGTCACCTCCGGCAGGGGGCCGAAAGCCCTCGCCTGGATGCTGCCGCCACTGCCCGCCGTCCCCCGGCGGACGCCCCGTCCGGGCAGCCCCGCCGAGGCGGTCCCGCGCTGCTCCGGCACGGTACGGGAGCAGCGCGGCAAGGACGACGGTGGGCTCGTCGACGACACTGTGTGCACAGTGTCGTCGGCCCGGCGGCCGGGAGGCGGCACGTGAGCGGCGTGCGGCACACCGTGCCGGTGGACGTGCACCTGATCGCCGTCCGCGACGGAGAGCAGGGTCCGGAGGTGCTGCTGTCCCGGCGGGCCGGCGACGTGTACGCGTCCGGTCTGTGGCACGCGCCGTCGGGGCACGTGGAGCGGGAGACCGTCGTGGACGCCGTCGTACGCGAGACGCTGGAGGAGACCGGCCTCGTCGTGGATCCGGGGGGCGTCCGGGCGGCCGTGATCGTGCACCACCGGCCGCCGGGCGGCGGGCGGGAGCGGGTCGGGTTCTTCTTCGAGGTCCGTCGCTGGCAGGGGGCTCCGCGGGTCGTCGAGCCGGACAAGTGCGACGCGGTGGAGTGGTTCCCGCTCGTGGCGCTGCCGGAGCCGATGGTCGCCTACTGTCGGGCCGGGCTCGACGCCTATCGGGCCGGTGCACCGGTCGCCCTGCACTTCCATGCCCCCGACGACCCGATCGCCTACGACCCCTGCGTCGACCGTCTCCGCCTCCTCCACGGGCCGGGGGCTGCGGATGCCGGCCCGGAGCCGGGTGTGCGGGATTTCGCCGAGCGTGCCGTGGGCCGCATCACCGCATGGACGGATGTGTCCTGGGCCCGGGAGAACAGCCGTGTGTGGCGCGTCCGCGGGGCGGCGGGCGGCTCGTGGTTCGTGAAGGTTCACCAGAACGCGAAGTTCCACCGCCGCGAGGCGGCCGCGTTGCGTGGCTGGGTTCCCGGGCTGGGCGGCGCCGGGCCCCGCCTCGTGGCCGCGGACCCGGACCTCCGGGCGGTCGTGGTGACCGCGGTCGAGGGCCGGTCCCTGCACGGCATGGTGTTGGCAGGAGCCGAGGAACGCGCGGTGTTCGAGGCGATCGGTGCGCTCGCGGCCCGTATCCACGCCAGCCCCCTCCCCGCGACGGCGTCCGGTACCGCACCCGTGGGACCGTACGACCGGATGGAGCGGCATCTGGACGCGGCGCGGCCGCTGCTCGAACCGGGTGACGAGGAGCGCGTCCGCTCGGCCGTCGCCGCCGCCCAGGGTTGCGGGCCGCTCACGCCGGTGGTGACGCACGGCGACCTGCAGCTGCGCAACCTCCTTCTCGGCGCCGACGGCGCGGTGCGCTTCATCGACGTCGAACGCAGTGAACTTCAGCCCCGGGTACGAGACTTCGTCCGTCTCCTTGACCACTTCGACGGCCGGGAAGACCTGGCCACGGCGTTCTTCACCGGCTACGGCCGCCCACTGACCGGTACGGAGGAGGCGCATCTGGTCGCGAGCATCGCCCTGGACTCGGTCTCCGGCATCGCTTTCGGGACGCGGACCGGGGACCCGGAGCTCGTCGAACGCGGCCGCCGCACCCTCGCCCGCCTGCGTACCGGCAGCACACGGCCCTTCCTCCGTCCGCAAGGAGCCCCGCGATGAATCCCGGCCTGCGGCGGCCACGCCGCGCCGCTCACCCGGCGCGACAACGACCGGACCACCCGCCGACGTGCCCGTGACCGCGACGACGTCCAACTCGGGGGCAGCACCGGGCAGATGTCTGCCTCGTCAGCCCCGACGGCAGTGGGCGGCCGTGACACTCCCCTGCCCATACCCTTTGAGCAGGCCGACAGGGATCGAGGAACCGACCATGAGCACACCGGCCGCCGCTGCCGGCAGTCCTGGATCGACCGCGGCCTCCGTCCCTTCCTCGGCATCGACCCGCTGCGGATCAGCTGCTACACCACCGGACACGGCGACTTCCACTGGGCCGACGTCGCCGCACCGGCCCTGGTCTGGGAGGCGTGGGGCGGATGCCGGTGGCTTCACGTGGCTTTTCGCCGCTGAGAAGATCACTGCCATGACCGTCTCGTTCCGCATCGATCGAATCCTCGGCGACCGCCCCTTCGCCGAGGTCGGTGATCCGGTCCTCGCCATCGATGACGAGAGCCGCGGTTTGTTGGCAGTGGCAGGCACACACGTGGCGGTGGCGGGCGTACCCGACTTCGGCAGCATTGCACCTGTCGGTGTCTACGACACCGACAATCTGGCCTGCCGAGCCCTTCTCCGCGCGCGGTATCCCGTACATGCCATGGCTTTCCACCCCAGGCTTCCCCTGCTTGCCATCGGTACAGGCGACTACGACGGCGGTTACTTCTTCGAAGGGGAACTGCTCCTTCTGGACCTGGAGACGGGCAGGAGCACGTCGCTCATCGAGCACGAACTCGGCCGCCAGGTCCTGGGCCTGGAGTGGCTCAGCGAGCAGGAACTACGGGTGCTGATGGCACCGTACGACGACTGGCAGGACAGAGATGCATGGAGCGAGGGGCACGTCGCGGTGGTGCACCGGCCCGACTGGAGAACCGTATCGCCCCGGTCGATCACCGGATATGACCTGGTCGGACCACGAGTAGCGGCCCCGCGAACCGACCGTCGAGAGGACGCACGTCAGAGGGTCTCGGGCCTGAGTAGCGAATGGGACCCGCGTCGCAACGTCCGCGCAGTCGAGGAACTGTCCGACGGCAGGATCGTGGCGACCCTCGACGGGATCCAGTTGGAAGCCTGGCTACCCTCAGGACAGCGGCAATGGGCTGTTCAGGACGACGACGGTGGCGGCCGCGACCTTGTCGTAGCCGCAGATGAGCGATCGGCCTGGGTCGGCCTGATGCGGCCCCCGTGGCAGGAGCACGCTCAGGCCGTGGTTCGACTCGCGCTCCAGGACGGGGCGCGGCTCGACCACTTCACTCCGACCGGCGCGGTGTCCCTGGTGCGATGTGCTGACGGCCTGCCCGCCCTCGCACCCGCCGGCAGGAACGGCGCGCGAAGCAGATTGCGTATCCGGCGTGGCAGCCGGATCTACTTCCGGGAGAGTGTCCCCAGGAAGAGCGGGCAGAAGCCCGGCTCAGGCGAAGCCTGGCTCGCGGCAGCGGAGCCGAGAAGCATACCGGTCGCCGAACGTCCGCATGAGCCCGGAAAGGCGGAGGCCCGTCGTCTGTCTCCCTACTCCTGGACGCCTGGCGAGACACACTTCGCGGGACCCGGCGTGGAGACCACCGACGGCGACCTGATCCATGCCGGCACCGTCTACCACGGCCACGGATTGCAGCCAGGCGGATCTTTCGTCGTACGGCGCGCGGTGGCCGGTGAGGAGCCGACATGGGTCTTCCGAACGGACCGGAAAGCTACGGACCTCGACCGCGACACGGAATCGGTCTACGTCACGTACGACGACGGCGAGCTCGTCATACTCGATCTCCATGACGGCAACGTCCGCTGGCGCCAACACCTGATCATGGCCGGAGTACCCGTCGTGGCGACCGCGCTGACCGTCACCGATCCCGGCCGCCTGCTCATCGGGACCACGGACGGGCGACTCATGGACTGCTCGATTGGGCCAGAACTGCACTCGCGAGGGTCAGGCGGGTCACCGGTTGGCGGAGCTCCTCGATCTCGGACTTCCGGTTCGCGACGGTCTTCCTGAGCTTGGCGTCAGTGAGCCGTTTTCATCCTGTCTCTGCGGGGTGAAATGGCAGGTCAGCGGGGGTGGGTGACGAGGCAAGGCTCCTGGTCGTTGCGGTGGTGCTCTTCTCTACGCACCACGCATCGCCCGAGGAGCCTCGTTTGGTCCCGTATCGGGCCATGCTCGGCGTCCCGCACGAGCTGGTCGAGCATGTCTCCTGGCTCATCTGCGCACGAAGGTGTGAACGCCGTTCTCGGTGGCGGAAGCTGAGCTGCTTCCAGCAGGCCTTGCTCGCGCTGGTGCATCTGCGCAAGAACGAAACGCTGCCGCCTCGGCAGCCGGCTTCGGTGTCTCGACCGCGACGGCCCGGCGCTACGCCGACGAGACCCTGGACGTCCTCGCAGCATGGGCACCGGGCCTGCACGAAGCCCTGACCGGGCTGAGCGAGGGCGATCACGTGACCATGGACGGCACCCTGATCGCTACCGACCTCACCAAGGCGGACGAGCCGTACTAGACGAATGTGTCTGGCTTCCAGCCGCGAAGGAGCCCCAGCGGGAGCTCCCCCCGTTGTCGACGGTTCGCATGGCTGAAACGGCTGCCCTCCCAGTTCATGACGTTTGTTCCCTTGCAACAGCGATGCCTTGCGGTGGAAGCTCGGGTGGACGGCTTGCCGGGTCGCCGGGTGGCCGGCGTCCTCGGCCCCCGCCGGCGCCCAGGCGGCGCTGGACCCGCCGGGCCCGGCCCGGCCGGTTCTCCCGATCCGACCGGTCCTCCCCCGCCGTCGTGACCTCCGCGTCCATCACATCGAGCGGCAGCATGACCGCGCGCACCGGGTGGACGTCACGTCGCCGAGATACCCGGCCACGCGGCGAGGCCAAAGCACCCACAGGCACGACGCCGGGCGTACCGCCACCACCAGCGTCCTCGCAGCAGTGCGCAGCTTGTCACCCGAGCGGTGGGAGGCGAGGACGTCCGCAATGGCCGACCGGCGGCGACTGTGAAAAACGCTGTCCGGTCACCGGAGCACGGTGATAGACATCCGGCGTGGAAAAGAATCTTGAGTTCCCTGACCTGCTGCGACTGATCGATGAACGGTCGACCGCCTTCCGCGCCGCGGTCGCCGCCGCGCCCAGTCTCGACGCACAGGTGCCGACCTGCCCCGGGTGGACGCTGTTCGATCTGGTGAAGCACCTGGGTGGGGGAGACCGTTTCTGGGCCGCCATCGTCGGCGCGGGGCCTGCCGACGCTCCCCCGGCCGAGGCCACCGCTGCGCGCGCCGCTCTGGAAGTGCCGCGGGAGCGTGAGGCCCTGCTGGCCTGGCTGGCCGCGTCGACGCAGCTTCTGCTGAGCGCCCTGCGCGAGGCAGGACCGGAGAGCGGTTGCTGGACGTGGTGGCCTGCGTCGCAGTCGCCGCAAACCTCCGGCGGCATCGCCCGGCACCGGGCCCAGGAGACCGCGGTGCACACGTACGACGTCCAGCTCACCGGGGGCACCCCGCAGCCGCTGCCGGTCGAGGTGGCACTCGACGGTGTGGAGGAGTTCCTGTTCACCGTCTGCGCAACGCCGAGTGCCTGGCCGCACAAGCCCACGGCCTTCGACTTCCACGCCGCCGAGGGCCGCTCCTGGCGCCTCACGGTCGACGGCGACGGCGCACGCTCCGCCCGTATCCCCGCGCCCACTGCCGCGACCGGCGAGGACTCGGACGCAGCCGGCGTCTCCATCCATGGCACGGCCAGTGAGTTGGTCCTCTACTTGTACGACCGTATCCCGGCCGACTCCTTGCACGTTGACGGAGACGCAGGGTTGCTCAACCTGCTCCGCGCCTGGGAGCCGGAGGAGAAGTAGGACGTGGCGGGGGCGGTTGGCCGCGCCTCGAGCCGGTAGGACACGGCTCTTCGCCAGGTTCGTCAGTCGCGGCACCGGGCTCAACCCCGCGAGGCGGCCTCGGGGCGTCAGCGAGCCGACCGTCTACCTGGTCAGAACTCGAACTCACGACCTCCGCACGATCAGAGACGAGTACGTCGACAGCCGGGCATCCGCCGACCGGCTCGCTCTCCGTCTCGCCGCCACCAAGAACACCGTCTGACGAGTGCGCGTCTCACCTGTGGGAGGGACTCAGGGCGGTGGCTGTCGCAGTGGCTGGACGGTGCCGCCCGTCGCACCGGCGATCTGACCACGCTCGGCGGGCGGGCCAGTGGGCAGGGGCACTGGGACGAAAGGGCCTTCGTCGGTACTGAACAGCTCGTTGAGGTGATCACGGAATGCGTTGAGCCGCTGGGGTACGTGCGAGATCGGACCCGTCTTGCCGTTGTTGCCGGTGTAGCCGAAGAGGTGGGTGGGGTCGTCGTTGATCTCGAGGAGGACCTCCGCGGCCGCCCGCTGGCAGGCCAGGTGGTGCGGGGAGTGGGCATGCCCCCGCCTCGTAACCAAGCTCCCGGCTGGCTTGCTCTAGCAGATCCTTGAGGTGATACGAGCCGCGGGCCCCGAGCAGGAGCATCACCATCCGCTCGTTCGGGGCCTGTATGACACCGTCGTTGATGAGGGCGTCCGGCCTAGAGGAGCGGTGCTCGAGCGCAAGCCCGGGAATGCCCCGGCCCTGGGAACGGCGCTCGGCGATGAACTGCTCGAACTTGCGACGAGCACTGCCGTGGCGGTCCGCCCTCGTCGCGGCTGCGGCTCTCCAGCTCCTTGAGATCGTCTCTGGCCGCCACGATGTCGCGCGCGGCGCTCTCCACGTAGAGCACCGCGCCAGCCAGGAACGGCCCCATGATCTCCTCAGGGATACGGGGAGTGGCGAAGGACCCCGCCCTCATCCAAGCCCTCAACTAAGTGAGCGTTTTGCTTATTTTCATGCTGGTTTGATGTGATTCTGAATCATCGGCCTTGAAGGGCGACCGCGCCTTATCTACCGGAATGTGCC